>USSL01000024.1 GCA_900557175.1 uncultured Eubacteriales bacterium | reverse complement strand
GACCTTTGACAATGACTTTTACGCCTGTGATTTTGCGAATCACTGTAAATACCCATGAAATAAAGCGCTGGGAAGCTTTGGCGCTTGCCTGCGGGTTAAACTTTCTCATAATTGCATAAATAAGAAACTGAGGCAGACTTATAAAAAATACTAAAACAATGAAAAGAATACAAGTAATAAACTTAATCATACTTCATCCCCCGTTCTGCCGAAAAGGATGCATGTGCTTTTAAGCTGATTTGCCAGATTTTCTGTCAGCATATTCGATGTATAGCGCCATGCCCAGTTTCCGGAAGCTTTTCCCGGTGTGTTCATGCGCGCGCTGCTGTCTAAGCCAAACAAATCCTGAAGCGGGAAAATGGCATATTTTGCCGTGGAGGCAATAGCGCCTCTGATGAAATCCCATGTGATAATGCTGCCGTCACAGTTAAAGTAGCGGCGCACTTTGTCACGGACTTTTTCGGTTGTATGCTCATACCAGCTGCGCGTTGTATCGTTGTCGTGGGTTCCGGTGTAGCAAATACAGTTTTTAATAAACTGATGCGGCAGGAAGCTGTTTTCTTCGGAATTTTCAAAACCAAACTGCAATACACGCATACCCGGAAAACCAAGCTTGTCGCGCAGTGCTTCCACATCGTCTGTAATAATGCCAAGGTCTTCGGCAAAAATCGGCAGCGGCTTTTTGCAGGCTTTTTCTGCCGACTTAAATAAGGCTGCGCCAGGACCTTTAATCCACTTGCCGTTAATGGCTGTTTCTTCGCCGTAAGGTACGGACCAGTAGGCGGCAAAACCTCTGAAGTGATCGATTCTTAAGTAGTCGGTCAGGGAAAGCTGGCGGGCGATACGCTCACACCACCATTCATAGCCGGTTTTTTTATGGGCGCTCCACAGATAGAGAGGATTTCCCCAAAGCTGGCCTGTTGCGCTGAAATAATCCGGCGGTACACCGGCAACATTTTTCGGGAAGCCTTTTGTGTCAAGCTCAAATAATTCTTTATGTGCCCATACATCAGCGCTGTCCGGCGATACGAAAATCGGAATATCACCGATAATTTTAATGCCGGCGGCATTGGCATAGTCTTTTAGCTGATGCCACTGTATTTCAAAAATAAACTGTATAAATTTGTAGTAGCCGATATCGTCGGAACAAAGCGTTAGCGCTTCTTTTTTTGCGTCAGCTGTCAAAAATTTATACTTTTCTTCCCATTCGAGCCATGAAGCGCCGTGATGCAGATTTTTAAGTGCCATAAAAAGGGCATAGTCATCAAGCCAGCCGGCAGATTTTTTGCAGAAGCTGTTATAGTCCTTATGAAGCGCTGCATCCGTACTTTCTTTAAAATATTCATAGGCTGTCTTAAGGAGTGCTGTTTTATATTCAATCGCGGGACCGTAATCTACAGCCGTGTCGTCCCACGACGGACAGTCGCATAGATCCTCTTTTGTGAGAAGGTCTGCTTCAATCAGCTTGTCCGGGCTGATAATGAGCGGCTGTCCCGCAAAAGATGAAAATGACTGGTACGGCGAATCTCCGAAGCCTGTAGGACCGAGGGGCAGGCATTGCCAAAGCGTCTGTCCGGCTTCTTTGAGAAAATCAATAAATTCGTAAGCACCCGGTCCCAAATCACCAATACCGTAGGGGGACGGGAAGGACGTCGGATGAACTAAAATTCCCGAATAACGGACGAAAGTATTTTTTGAACTTTCCATAACTAAAACCTCCAAAAATATCGGGGCGTCAAAGCTTTTGAGCCCGCATCTGTCTTTTAGTATAGCACACCGGCAGTACTTTTGCATAGCATGAATAGTAAAGGGAGAAGATTGGGGAAGCTATATGGAAAAGACAGGTCAGATGCCGTGGATGAAGGATGAGGAGATGGACGATGACGGGGTGCGCAGCCGCGGCGATTTAAGCTACATGAAACGGCTTTTTATGCCGATGAGCATGGAAATTTCAGCTTATGTGACGGAGGAATGTGACAAGCTTGAATACGAGGGAAGTTTTATGTTTGATGAATGTCCCGACAAACAGGCGCTTTATGAGACCGCGGCAAAGGTGAAGGAAAAGGCGTCCTACCTTGAAAATATGTATCGTCCGGTGCTTGAGGAGGATGAACAGTTTAAGATGGGCGGCCACTGTGTCAGCTGCAGGGGGATGGAGAGCTGGCTTGATAATCTTATATGGGTTATTTTATGCGGTGAAATATACAGCCGCAGGCGCAGATATTTCAGAATCAAGGCACGTAAAATGCGCGGCGGATTTTAAGAACGTCAGAGCGGCAGAAGCGGGCGGCGCGGCCGTCAAAAAAGCAGATTTTAGACCGCCGGAAATCATAGGTTTACAAATACAAAACTTTTTGTATAAAATTACTTGATTTTTTCGGCGGTCTGTGTATAATAAGGTTGTTTGCTAAAAATAAACTTTTTGTTTACACATACTTATCTGTCAGAACCGGAGGCTCTGGGAAAGGAGATATTATGCAGATAGGAGAAAAGATAAAGCAGCTTCGTATTAAAAACCAGCTGACATTGGAGGAGCTTGCCAACAGAAGCGAGCTGACAAAGGGCTTTTTGTCGCAGGTAGAGAGAAATCTTACATCGCCGTCTATTGCGACTCTGGAGGATATTCTCGAGGCGCTGGGAACAACGCTTGGAGAGTTTTTTTCAGAGGAAAAGGATGAAAAGCTTGTCTTTACAGCCAATGATTTTTTTGAAAACTTTCAGGATGACTATAATATTTATTATGTCGTGCCAAACGCACAGAAAAATAAGATGGAGCCGATTCTTATTCATTTGAAGCGCGGGGGCAGCTCTGAGGAAATCCGTCCAAATGAGGGCGAGGAGTTTGGCTATGTGCTTCAGGGAAAGATAAAGCTTCATTACGGAGAAAAAGAATTGATTGTTAAAAGAGGACAAACATTTTATATTAAGGGCGATAAGGCACATTATTTATCCAATGACTGGGATATGGATGCCCGTGTGCTGTGGGTATCCACACCGCCGACATTTTGACGGGAGGAAAATAGGATGAAAAAGCTGATTGAATTAAAAAACCTGACGAAGAATTTTGAAGATCAGCAGGTTTTAAGAGGCATTAACTTAGACATTTACGAGAATGAATTTTTAACACTTTTGGGGCCGAGCGGCTGCGGAAAGACGACGACCTTAAGAATTATCGCAGGTTTTGAGGAGGCAAGCTCAGGGGAGGTGCTTTTTAACGGCCGGGATATATCAAAGCTGCCGCCATACAAACGGGAAGTCAATACAGTTTTTCAGAAGTATGCGCTTTTTCCGCATATGAATGTGTTTGACAATATCGCATTCGGTTTAAATCTTAAGAAAACAGACAAAAAAGTTATTAAAGAAAAAGTCAAACAGATGCTTAAGATGGTCGGGCTTTCCGGCTATGAAAAGAAAAATGTGACGCTGCTTTCCGGCGGTCAGCAGCAGCGCGTCGCTATTGCCCGCGCCCTTGTCAACGAGCCGAAGGTACTTCTTTTGGACGAGCCTTTGGGTGCTCTTGACGCGAAGATGCGCAAGGAAATGCAGGCGGAGCTTAAGAAGATTCAGAAGGAAACAGGAATTACATTTATTTTTGTCACTCACGATCAGGAGGAGGCACTCTCCATGTCGGATACGATTGTTGTTATGAATGACGGCATTATCCAGCAGATCGGAACGCCGACAGACATTTACAATGAGCCGGAAAACCGTTTTGTCGCTTCATTTATCGGAGAGTCTAATATTATTGAGGGCACGATGATTAAGGATTTTCTTGTTGAGTTTGACGGTGTTGAATTTGAATGTGTCGACAAAGGCTTTGAGGATAATGAACCGATTGAAGTTGTGCTGCGTCCTGAGGATTTGGATATCGTAGCGCCGGAAGAAGCAAAAATTACAGGAACGGTGAAGTCTGTGACCTTTAAGGGTGTCCACTATGAAATTGTTGTGGAAACAAAAAAACGGGATTACCTCGTCCACACAACAGACTATGCAAAGCCGGGACTTTTTGTCGGTCTGAAGCTTGGACCTGAGGATATTCACGTCATGTACAGAATGGGGAATTACTGATGAAACACTTTAAACATTTTACAAAGCCTTATCTTATATGGTCGGCAGTGATGATTGTCATCCCGCTTTTAATGATCGTGCTTTACGCCTTTACAACAAAGGGGAATGATGTGGCTTCGTGGCAGTTTTCTTTGGAAAACTTCGCCCGTTTTGTAGAGCCGACATACTTAAGTGTCTTTTTAAAGTCCATAAAGCTTGGTGTCATTTCAACGGGCATCTGTCTTTTGGCAGGTTATCCGATGGCCTATATTATTTCAAAATGCAGCGACAAGGTGCAGGATATGCTCATTCTTGCGGTGACCGTGCCGATGTGGTTCAATATGCTTTTAAGAACCTATGCATGGATGAATATTTTATCGGACAATGGTATTATCAACGGCATTTTAAAGCGGCTCGGCTTTGAACCGGTAACGATGATGTACACGGATTTTTCGGTGATTTTAGGACTTGTCTGCAATTTCCTGCCGTTTATGATTATACCGATTCACACGTCCTTAAATAAAATGGACAAGTCGCTCATTGAGGCGGCTTATGACCTTGGCGCCAACAAGCTTCAGACATTCAGAAAGGTTGTGTGGAAGCTTTCCATACCGGGTGTTTTAAATGGTATTATTATGGTATTTTTAATGTCCATATCTACTTTTGTCATACCGAAGCTTTTGGGCGGCGGTCAGTACGTGCTTATCGGAAATCTTATAGAGAACCAGTTTGTTACTGTCGGCGACTGGAATTTCGGCAGCGCCATTTCGATGATCCTTGCCGTCATTATTATTTTCGGTATGCGGCTTATGAAAAAGATAGACATTAAGGAGGCGGATTAAGATGCGGGGACTTAAAAAATTTTTCTCAAGGTTTTACGTTGCCTTATGCTTTTTATTTTTCTATCTGCCGATTGTCGTCATGATGGTATTTTCATTTAATTCGTCAAAATCACTGTCAAACTTTACAGGCTTTTCACTCCGGTGGTACGAGGAGCTGATGGATAATTACGAGATTATGTCAGCTGTTTTTGTATCGGTGACGATTGCTCTTTTAGCGACGGCGATTTCGACAGTTTTGGGGACACTGACAGCTATCGGCCTCAGTAAGTCGAAAAAATTTATGAGGGAATATTTATTAAATGTAAATAATTTTCCGATTTTAAATCCTGAAATTGTGACAGCCATTGGCGTTATGCTTTTATTTACAGCGCTGACGGTGCCTAAGGGCTATGTCACAATGCTTTTGGCACACATTATGTTTTGTACGCCGTACGTCATTACAAGCGTTTACCCGAAAGTGAAGGTGCTTGATCCGAACCTTGCCAATGCGGCAATGGACTTGGGGGCGACACCGTTTCAGGCGCTCATCAAAGTTATTATACCGATGATTCGTCAGGGCGTTTTTGCAGGAGCGCTTTTGGCTTTCACAATGTCCTTCGATGATTTTGTTATTTCATATTTTGTGACGGGCAACGGCGTTAAAAATATTTCGATTGTTGTTTATAATATGTCAAAGCGCATGAATCCGACAATCAATGCTCTTTCGACGATTGTGATTGCAGTTATCGCAGTTGTCGTTCTTGTGGTGAATGTGATTCCGGCGATTAAGAAAAGTAAATCAAAAAAGTTAGAGGAAGAAGCGTAGATGAAAAAGTTCATAACCGGCGGTTTGATAATTTTAGCCGCAGGGCTTTTAGCCGGCTGCGGCAGCTCCAAACCGAAATTAAAAATATACAATGCAGGCGAATATATCGACCAGGATTTACTTCAGGAATTTAAAGAAAAATACGACTGCAAAATTATTTATGAGACCTTTGAGTCTAATGAAATGATGTATACAAAGATTAACAGCGGCGAGTTTTACGATGTGCTTGTGCCGTCTGATTATATGATTGAGCGTCTTATTGAAGAAAAGGCATTAAAGCCCATTGACTGGGACAGACTTTCAAATAAGGATAACCTGATGCCGGAGGTGATGAATCAGGCCTACGATCCGGGCAACGTTTATTCCGTGCCTTATTTTTGGGGGAATGTCGGTATTTTATATGATGAAAATGTTGTCGATGAGGCCGATCTTTCTGCTGGCTGGAATATTCTTATGAATGAAAAGTATAAGGGCAATCTCTATATGTATGATTCCGAGCGGGATTCCTTTATGGTTGCTCTAAAGGCGCTCGGCTATTCCATGAATACGACCGATGAGAAGGAGATTCAGGAAGCTTATGACTGGCTTCTGCGCCAAAAGGAGACGATGGATCCGATTTACGGCGGTGATGAGATTATGGATAACATGCTTGCCGGCAACCGGGCTATGGCTGTCGTTTATTCCGGAGATGCCGCCTATATGATGACAGAAAATGAAAATCTTAAATTTTATGTGCCTGAGGAGGGGACAAACCGGTGGTATGATGCCATGGTTATTTCCGAAAAATGTCAGAATGACGATCTGGCGTATGCTTTCATTGATTTTATGTTAGACGAGGCTCATGCCACGGCAAATACATCGGAAGTCGGCTATACATCGGCGGTGACGGGAGCTTATGAGGAAATGCTTGTCAGTGATTATGAGGGCATTTCGGCTTATGCGCCCAGAGAGAGTGATAAGGACGAGGTTTTTCACAACCAGCAGCCGGAGATTAAATCGCTTTTTGCCGACCTTTGGACAAAGGCAAAATCAAAATAAGTACTGCTTATAAAAATGTTGATATAATTTAATATATCTAATTAATGTCAATGCGTTGACAAATTTTTTAAAATGAGATAGGCTAACTTTAGAGTTCAGATGACACTTATTTTAAAGGAGAATGAATATGAAAATGGTTTCAATCGCAGATGAGTTAGCATCAAACACATATCCGGGCAGAGGTATTATTATCGGTAAGACGCCGGACGGAAAAAAGGCAGTGACTGCTTATTTCATTATGGGAAGAAGTGAAAACAGCCGCAACCGTGTTTTTGTGGAGGACGGCACAGGTATCCGCACACAGGCTTTCGACCCGTCAAAGCTTGTTGATCCGAGTCTTATTATTTATGCGCCGGTGAGAGTTCTTGGCAATAAGACGATTGTGACCAACGGTGACCAGACGGATACAATTTATGAGCTGATGGATAAGCAGCAGACATTTGAGCAGGCTTTAAGAACGAGAGAATTTGAGCCGGACGCACCGAACTATACACCGCGTATTTCCGGTATTATGCATATTGACAACGGAAGCTATAATTATGCCATGTCTATTTTAAAGAGCAATAACGGCAATCCGGATAGCTGCTGCAGATATACATTCGCTTACACAAATCCGGCTGACGGCGAGGCACATTTCATTCATACATATATGGGCGACGGCAGTCCGCTGCCAAGCTTTGAGGGCGAGCCGAAGCTCGTGGATGTTGAAAATGACATTGATGTGTACACAAATCTTTTATGGACAAACTTAAACGAAGATAACAAGGTTTCTTTATTTGTGCGCTATATTGATATTGAAACAGGAAAATACGAAACAAGAATTGTGAATAAAAATCATTAATCGGAGGTTTGTGAAGATGAAAGAATTTGAATTAAAATACGGCTGTAACCCAAATCAGAAACCATCACGCATTTATATGCATGATGGCAGCGAGCTGCCAATTACTGTGTTAAACGGCAGACCGGGCTATATTAACTTTTTAGATGCATTTAACGGCTGGCAGCTTGTCCGTGAATTAAAAGAGGCGACAGGACTTCCTGCGGCGACATCTTTTAAGCACGTATCGCCGGCAGGTGCAGCTGTCGGTCTTCCGCTGACAGAGGTTGAGCGCAAAATTTACTGGGTAGATGACATGGGCGAGCTTTCACCGCTTGCAAGCGCTTATGCGAGAGCGAGAGGCGCGGACCGTATGTCCTCCTTCGGCGATTTTATTTCTTTATCTGATGTGTGTGATGCGGCAACAGCTAAAATTGTAAAGCGCGAGGTATCTGACGGTATTATCGCGCCGGGCTATGAGCCGGAAGCGCTTGAGATTTTAAAGGCAAAGAAAAAAGGCAATTATAACATCATTCAGATTGATGAAAATTACCGCCCTGATCCGATTGAGCACAAGCAGGTATTCGGTATTACATTTGAGCAGGGAAGAAATGAGCTTGCCATCAACCGTGAGCTTTTAGCAAATATGGTGACTGAAAATAAAGAGATTCCTGACAGTGCCAAAATTGATTTGATTATTTCACTCATTACATTAAAATATACACAGTCCAATTCCGTATGTTATGCAAAGGGCGGACAGGCAATCGGTATCGGTGCGGGACAGCAGTCAAGAATCCACTGTACGCGCCTTGCCGGTCAGAAAGCAGACAACTGGTTTTTGCGTCAGTGTCCGAAGGTGCTTGACCTTCAGTTTGTGGATAAAATCGGCCGTGCCGACAGAGATAACGCCATTGACCTTTACATTGGCGATGATTATATGGACGTTCTTGCAGACGGCGCATGGGAAAAGATTTTCAAAGTAAAGCCGGAAGTATTCACGGCAGAAGAAAAGCGAGCATGGCTTGATAAAATGCAGGATGTGGCTCTTGGCTCCGACGCATTCTTCCCATTTGGCGATAACATTGAGCGCGCTCACAGAAGCGGCGTGAAATATGTTGCACAGCCGGGCGGTTCCATCAGAGATGATAATGTCATCGAAACATGCAACAAATACGACATGGCAATGTGCTTTACAGGTATCCGTTTATTCCATCATTAATTAAAAATTTCGGTGAAAATGCCTATTTGACAGACAATTATCTGCCAAATGGGCATTTTTGTATTGCGCTGCTTTAGTAAAGTAATATATAATAAAACATATAATGCGGATAAAAATTTATGTATAACACGGGGGTGTTTTTATGCGGAGAAATGTATTTTTAAAATCAGCGGCGAGAAAACCGTTGAAGTCGCTTATTGTATTTCTGCTCATTGGAGTGATCAGCTTCGGCTTTATGGTAAAACTTGTCGAGTATATGGTCGTGACCGGTGAGACGGCAAAGCTTGAGGAATACTATAAGCCGGTCGGGCGGCTAAGGCCGGAATCCGTAGAGGCTGATTCGACAGCAGAAGGCGCAAAGCTTCTGAAAACAGATCCGGCAGTTGACTATTTGGACATTAACCGGGAATATATAGGGGTAATTGATGGTATACCTGCAGGTGATGCAGATAATACCTTGAATGATCTGAAAAATATAAGTTATTTTTACGGAACGGTCATCAGTAATCCGGATCTTATGGAGGATAAAGATTATGGTTACAGCGGTCCCGGAACATCGGGAAACTACACATATTTGTCAAATGTCAATGTGCGTATTGACGAAGCTGTAGCCGGTTTTGAAGAAAATATCCCTGTCGGTGAGGAAGTGACAATAAAATATTTTTCAGATTTTAAGCCGGAGTCTCTGCCAAAAAAGGGAGAGCAGTATCTGTGGCGTGCGGAGATTACCCGTCATTCGTTCGGATATTTCGGTGATACAGTTTTGGCATTCCGGGCTGTAGGTATGGGTGACGGCACTTATTTTTATCCGGTGGAGGACGGTGAGCCTCAGATTGCAAATCCTGATATTGTTGTGGATATGAAAACGCGCATGGAAAGTGTGTATAATTCTATAATGGTGACAGCAAAAGATATGACGAGAATGCCTTCATTTTCAGATACTTTTTATATTGAAAAGGGACGTGCACTGAACCGGACGGATGATATGAATAAAAATCAGGTTTGTGTCATTCATAAAACATTTGCCGAAAAGAGAGGCCTTGATATTGGCGATAAACTTCAGATTAAAATTCATGAAGGTATAAATACAACTTTTAGTACGGATAAGGCACTTGAGGAGGCTGGCCTTAATGTTGAAGATATGGCTTCATGGGGAGACAGCGAGTGGACTCAGTATAATGCTTTAGTGAAAAATGAACCGAGAGTGATTTCCGAATGTCAGTGGGATGGCGGTTCGACGGATGTTAATCTTGAGATTGTCGGGATTTACAACTCTTATGACGAAAAAACCGGAAGTATTGGGTATGAGGCAAAAATTTATATGCCTGACAGTCTTGTGCCTGCAGAATGGCCGAGCTGGATTAACATGTATAATTTTACTTTTATCTTAAAGTCAGCAGATCATATGGATGCTTTTATGGAAGGCACGGGTGCCATGCTTGAAGAAATCGGTTGTGTTCCGGAATTTGAAAAGAACGGCTGGGAGGATTTTAAGGCAGCAGTGGGACCTTTACGTCAAAGTGTTTTTACAGGCGTCATTGTATTTGCCTTAATTCTTACAGCGGTTATGGCATTTGGCGTTATTTTCTTTATTTATATTCATAAAAGCAGTTGGACGATGGTGCGTCTGCTTGGAAAATCAAAAGGCAGCGCAGCGCGTATGCTGATGGAGACATCTGCAGCGACTGCCGCACCGGCGATTGTGATTGGCGGATTGGTATCGTGGCGCTATGGACTTAAGCAGGCATCAGAGACGATGGCAGGTCTTAGGGAAATGACATTGACAGCAGGAGAGGTGACTGACGCATCGGCAAAAACTGTAGCAGCTGTCGGAGAAGTATCGCTTCCGATATACCGGCTTTTCGTCATGTGTGCCGGTGTTATTATCCTTTGGATGGTGATGATGTCAGTGGCTGTCCATATGCTTGGACGCCGTTCTCTGATGCAGGTGATGCAGGGGACTGCGGCAAAGATAAAAAAGGCAGGTAAGACGGAGATAACAGATGACTTATCAGAAAAATTACCGATAGCTGAAGATAGTATATTAATAAAGCCGGAAATCTCCGGCAGCATAAAGTCGGAAATTTCCGGCAGTTTAGCAGACGCAGATGGTACATCTAAGGTTAGTAAAACAGTACATGTTGCTCAAACCGGCGAACGGGCAGGTGCGGGACAGGGAGTGAGATATATATGCAGACATTTGGTGCGCACAGCAGGCCGGGGAATGATGGTTGTGATTGTGCTTGTGGCATTTATTTTTGGTCTTGGCTGGTTGCAAAGTACTATGAAGCTTAACGAGGAGAAAATTGAAACATTATATAATACGGTTGAGATGACAGGAAATATTGTGCCTAAACAAATGGCTGTTTCTGTTTACGATAAGGTGGGTAATATTCCGAAATGGGCGGTCACAGATTTAGAGAAGACTCAACGTTTTTCGGAGATTTGTGCACAGACAGAAGAAGATGTTATAATAGCGGCTGTTGATGAAAAAAATCAGGAAACGGGGAATAACAGCTATGGCAGCGGTGATCCGAATGCGCTTGTAATTAATCATAAAAATGCTTATAAGCCTCTGAAATCAGGGACAACACAGATTGAATTTGCCGATGGATATGATATGTCCATATTTGAAGCAAAAAAATATGATCCCGAAGCAGAAACTGTGATTATCCGCAAAGATGTTCTTGAAATGCTTGGCAGTGCTGTTGGTGACCGTGTGAAAATTATTGTCAGCCGGAAGGGGACATTTATTACAAATCCGGAGTCAAGAAGTCAGATTTATACAATTGCCGGAAGCTTTACAGAAGAAGCAGAACCATCGGCTTATCAAGTCATCATGCCGTCGGGGGCTTACGAAAATCTTGTAGGAACGAGCGGTGTTTATTATACCGATGTGGAATTTTTGGCAAAGGCATCTCAGAACAGGAAAATTGGTGAGTTCAAAGCAGAGATAAAGGAAATTCTCAGTAATTATTCATCTAAGGATTATATAGAAGTTGATTATAATTTAAACGAGAGCGAGCTGACAAATGCCGTTGAGCCGCTTGAGAAGAATAATACGCTGATGCGCGTACTTTATCCGATTGTGCTTGCTGTGGCAGTGCTTGTGACAATGCTTTTATGCGTGCTTTTGACAGTGCAGTCGTATAAGGAGACAGCTATTATGCGGGTGCTGGGCACAACGAAGCTGAGAATCGGCGTTATTTTAAGCGCGGAGCGTCTGATTGTGTGTACGCTCGGGCTTTGCGCCGGTGTGCTTGTTTCATGCTTGACATTAGACGGAATAAGTGAGAATATACTCATAACAATAATGGGCTGTGCGGCTATTTGTCTTGGGTTCGGCGCTGCGGCATCAATCATCAGTGCGGCAGTATCTGTGAGAAGGCGGCCGTTGGAATTTCTTCAGGTGAAGGAATAGTCCGGTTCTTTAGGAGGAATAAGCTATGAAGATGATTATTGCAATCCTGCATAAGGATGACGAGATGGATACGATTGATGAATTGACACAAAATCGTTTTTTTGTAACGAAGCTTTCGACAACCGGCGGATTTTTGAAAAATAAAAATACGACAATCATGATTGTCACAGATGATGCAGATGTGGAAAAAGCACTTGAAATTATTAAGACAAATTCCGGCGAGCGAAAGACAGTGTCCTATACAAATCCGGGACTTGTTTCGGGAAAGGGCGCCATCAGTTCTGTTAATTCAGTTCCGATTAACGTGAATGTGGGCGGCAGTACGGTATTTGTGTTAAACGTCGAACAGTTTGAAAAGTATTGAAAATTAAAAAGCGTCCCTGCGGTATATCGGTCAGTGACCGGGCTGTGGGGACGCTTTTTGGGCGATGATTTTTCAAAGGCGATATAGACAAAAATATCATCAACATCACGGAAGGCGTATGGATTTAGCGCGCACGCCGAATAAAGCGGCGGACAAGTCAGTACAGCAATTTTTGTATGTTTTTTCACAATGAACACCCCTGTACATTGACTGATAATATATTCTGATTGTATACTAAGTAGAGAAAAACTTCAAATGAAAAGTCTGTTAAATGAGGTAGGGAACATGGAAAATAAGAAGGCTGTGATGAAAGCATATGAGGAAATATTAAAACGGGAGCTTGTACCGGCGATGGGCTGTACAGAACCGATTGCCCTTGCATACTGTGCGGCAAAGGCAAGAGCACTTTTGGGCGTGCTGCCGGAACGTGTTGTTGTCTTTGCAAGCGGCAATATTATTAAAAATGTGAAAAGTGTCATCGTACCGAATACGGGCGGTGCCAGAGGCATTGAAGCGGCAGCAGCTATCGGTATTACTGCCGGCCGTGAGGATTTGGAGCTGGAAGTGCTCTCAATGGTGACGGAGGCGGAAAAAGTATTTTTCAAAAAATATTTAGAAGAAACACCGATAACGATTAAGCAGTCAGAGTCCAAAGCGACACTTGATATTTTTGTGAATGTTTATAAGGGCGATGAGAGCGCTGCTGTGCGTATTTCAGGAAAGCATACGAATATTGTATACATGAGAAAAAATGATGAAGTGCTGCTTGATCAGACCGATGTCAGCGATTGTGATGGCGAAGTGCAAACATTAAGTGCTGCCGGTGTGAGTGATAAAGCCGGTAGTTCGGATGCTCCAGATAAAGCCGCTGGTTCGGATGATTCAGACAAAGCTGCCGATACACTGTATGGATATTTGAATATCCGTGATATTTATGATTATGCCGACAGTGCGGATATAAGCCCGGTGGAAGCTGTCCTTGACCGGCAGATTGAATATAATACAAAAATTTCTGACGAGGGGCTTCGAGGTGATTACGGTGCCAATATCGGCAAGGTGATTTTAAAAACATGCGGCAGTGATGTACGCAGCCGTGCGAAAGCGCGGGCGGCGGCCGGTTCAGATGCGCGGATGAATGGCTGTGAACTTCCGGTTGTTATTAATTCAGGCAGCGGCAATCAGGGACTGACAGTTTCTTTGCCGGTGATTGAATATGCAAAGGAAATTGGCGCTGAAAAAGAACGGCTTTACCGGGCACTTGTCCTTGCGAATCTGACGGCGATCCACCAGAAAAAGGGTATCGGTTCTCTGTCGGCTTATTGCGGCGCGGTCAGCGCCGGTGCGGCAGCAGCGGCTGGCATTGCTTATCTTAAAGGCGGTGATTTTGAGACGGTGGCGCACACACTTGTCAATACACTGGCGATTACTTCGGGAATGATTTGTGACGGCGCAAAGGCTTCCTGTGCGGCAAAGATTGCGATGTCGGTGGAGGCCGGTATTCTCGGCTATGAAATGTATTTAAACGGACAGCAGTTTTACGCCGGAGAGGGACTTGTGTCAAAGGGCGTTGAGAAAACTATTCAGAATATATGTACGCTTGGCCGGGACGGTATGAAGGAGACAGATAGAGAAATCATACATATGATGACGTGCGTTGATTAAAATGGGGCTGTCGCACTAAGTAATTAGTGCGCAGCTCCTTTTCTAGTGCAAAAAATAACTGCCAGACCTCGAAAGAATCCGGCAGTTGGTGTAAAATTAAGTTA
>USSL01000023.1 GCA_900557175.1 uncultured Eubacteriales bacterium | reverse complement strand
GCTTGGCAGGGATATCGGTATTGTCATGTCGAAGGGTGTTGTCATCGGCGTGCTCTGCTGTATTATTTTCCTTCCGGCACTTATTTTGCAGTGCGATGGTATTATTGAAAAGACAAAACATAAATCATTGATTCCGGATTTGACAAAGATATCTCACTGGATTACAAAGCATCATGTGATTTTTGTTGTGATTTTCCTTGTGCTTTTATTCCCTGCAATTTATGGCAATAACAATACAAAAATATATTATAACATTGATAAATCACTGCCGCAGACGTTAGACAGTGCGGTAGCCAATAAAAAACTTAATGATGAGTTTAATATGAACAATGTTCATATGGTGCTTCTTAAAAACGGACTTGATGCGAAGGATAAGAGCGCGATGATCAAGGAAATCGAAGATGTAGAGGGCGTGAAGTGGGCGCTTGGCATGGATTCGATTGTCGGGACAGCAGTGCCGGATTCAATGATTCCAGATGATGTCAAGTCGATGTTAAAGAGCGATAACTATGAGCTGGAATTTATATGCTCGGATTATAAGACAGCAACGCCTGAGGTCAATGCACAGATTGATACGATTAATAATATCGTAAAATCATACAGCAGTGATTCGATGGTGATTGGTGAGGCACCGCTGACAAGCGATTTGGAAAAGGTCACAGATGTGGATCTTCGAAATGTAAATATCCTTTCCATTGCGGCTATTTTCCTTATCATTATGATTAATTTTAAATCAATATCGCTGCCGGTTATTCTTGTGGCAGTCATTGAATTTGCAATTTTTGTCAACATGGGTATTCCGTATTATACAGGAACGGAGCTGCCGTTTGTGGCAAGTATTGTCATAGGTACGATTCAGCTGGGCGCAACGGTTGATTATGCGATTCTTATGACAAACCGGTACCAGAAAGAGAGAAGCCGCGGCCTCGATAAATGGGATGCCGTCAGAAAGGCACACAGTCTTTCGATGAAATCGATCCTTATCAGCGGTATGACATTTTTTGCAGCGACCTTTGGTGTCAGCATTTATTCAAAAATTGATATGATTAATTCAATATGTACGCTGCTTGCAAGAGGCGCAATCATCAGTACACTTGTTGTTGTTTGTGTACTTCCGGCACTGTTGCTTATATTTGACAAGGTTATTGTAAAAACAAGTTATCAGTTCTTTAATAATGGTAAGAAAATTAAGAAAGCGTAGGAGGTAAAGACGATGAATCAGAGATTAGGAAAAGCAGGCATGAAAGCAGCAGCTTTCTTATTGAGCGCGGCAGTGTGGATGGGCAGTATGGTGCCTGTATGTGCCGCTGAAAATACAGATGAAACAAAGGCGGAGAACGATTCAAAGACTTCTTCGGATAAAGAAAAAAATGAGACGAAAGAAGTCGGCAAGGATGAAACGGTGTATGTAAAGCTGAATCCTGACGGCACGAAAAAAGAAGTGATTGTCAGCGACTGGCTGAAAAATCCTGATGGCACAAAATCTATTGAGGATGCCTCGGATTTATCGGATATTAAAAATGTTAAGGGCGATGAGTCTTATGCCGCAAATGATGACGGCCTTTTATGGGAGAGTGGCGGCAATGATATTTACTATCAGGGAACATCAGATAAAGAGCTTCCGGTTTCCATGAAAATATCTTATTTCCTTGACGGCAAAGAAGTCAGTCCTGAGGAAATCGCAGGCAAGAGCGGTAAGGTGACAATCCGTTATGAATATGAAAATCATGCGACATCAACGGCTGTCGTAGACGGCAGGGAGGAGACAGTCACAACGCCGTTTGCTGTTGTGACCGGTGTGATTTTGCCGGGTGATCATTTTAAAAATGTGACAGTGACCGGCGGACGCGTCATTTCGGACGGTACAAACAATATTGTTGCGGGCATGGTATTTCCGGGACTTAGTGACAGCTTGAATCTTAAGGATTCAGAACTGACAAAAGATGTAAAGCTTCCTGAAACAATAGAAATTACGGCGGATGCCGAAGATTTTCAGATTGATTTGTCGGCGACGGTTGTGACGAGCAGCATTTTTGATGAGCTTGGTCTGGATGATATTGACAGTGTTGATGAGCTTACAAATGCGCTTGATGAATTAACAGATGCATCCACACAGCTTGTCGATGGTTCAGGACAGCTTCTTGACGGTGTGTCAGAACTTAAGGATGCTTCCGGTGAATTTGCATCAGGTATCGACACGCTTTATGAAAAGTCCGGTGAGCTTGCTGACGGTCTGACGACATTGGATCAGAGCACAGGAACATTGACGGAAGGCTTAAATCAGCTGAATAACAAAAAGCAGACATTTTCAGACGGCGTGCAGGCACTTCTTGATGGTGCGACAAAGCTTGAGAGCGGTGCAGGCAGCTTACAAGACGGCGTCGGACAATATACATCCGGTGCAGATACACTGGCAGACGGTGTGCTTTCTTATACCGAAGGCGCAGATCAGGTTGCATCCGGTGCAGAGGCTTATGTTGCCGGTGTCGGTGCTTTAGATGAAGGTATCGGAACATTGGCATCATCATCAGCCACATTGCCGGAAGCTATCGGCAAAGTCAATGCTGGTGCACAGGCACTTAAAGCCGGCGCCGGACAGCTTCCGGATGATGAAACAGCGGAGGCACTTAAACAGGCCGGAACGGCGGTCACAAATGGCGTTAAGTCTATGCATGATAATATTACAGCACTTTTAGAGGCTCTTAATAAGACCGGGGACAGTGACAGTGCGGCGGCAATGGTTGAGCTTGTATCACAGACGATGCAGACACTTGTAGCAAATGATACATCTGTATTGCAACTGTTAAATGATGCGGCAGGTATTCAGACAAGTATTGACAGTGTGAAGGGACTGGCACCGCAGTCAATTCAGAACAAGGTCAATAGTGTTGAAAATGAATATGCAGGGCGTCTTCAGGATGCCATTGGTTTGCTTGAGACAAACATTACAATGGAAAATGCAGTTATTGAGCAGCTTAAAGGTTTTAGCGGAGGCTCACAGGATCTGGAACAGTTAAAAACAGCGCTTCAGGCAATGGCTGATAAAACAGATCCGGCAAAGGCAGATAGTCTTTATGCTGGTGCGGCGGCGCTTTCGTCCGGCACAAGCGCATTGCTTGACGGTACTGCGGCTTTAAAACCGGGCATTGATGCGCTTGCTGATGGCACGCAGCAGCTTGCCGATGGTACAGCCGGCTTATCGGACGGTATTAAGGCACTGACAGATGGCAGCAGTGCGCTTGTTGAAAACGGAAAGACATTAAGCGACGGCGCCAAAGCTATTGCCGGGGCGTCAGGGCAGCTGAATGCAGGCGCCAAAGCGCTTACATCGCAAAGCGGTGCTCTAAATGACGGCGCGTCAGCACTTTTGGGCGGTGTGACAGAGCTTTCCGGCGGTCTTTATACACTTTCCGGCGGCGTGGCAGAGCTCTCAGATGGTGTGGCAGCCCTTGCTGCAGGCGGCACTAAACTTAAGGCAGGAACAAAACAGCTTGCCGATGGCGGAAGCCAGCTTGTAGAAGGCGTCGGCACATTAAAGGACGGAGGCAGTCAGCTGACGGACGGCGTGAATGCGCTTTATGACGGTGCGAAAGAACTTGCCGACGGTATGAAAGAATTTGATACTGACGGTATTCAGAAATTAAAATCGACAGTCGATGATGAATTTTCGGGCATGATTGACAGAATGCAGGCTGTTATTGACGCAGGCAGAGATTATCAGACATTTACAAAGCTTGCCGACGGCACAAAGGGCTCTGTTAAATTTATTATTGAGACAGAGGCAATTAAAGCAGAATAAAGAGTAGGCAAACGCCTCCTTATCGTTTATAATAAAGAAGTACCGCCAAAGCGGCGGTATGATGAACGATAAGGAGGCTTTTTTATGCGACGGGTTTGTAATGTAGAAAAGATGACGGATAATCCGTATTTGAATATGTATGCCCTTGATATGTGCGACGAAAGGCAGGAACATTCCACCTATTATCTCGCTTCAAGAAACCGGACGATTGAAGATTTAAAGCTGAGTACAGGCGTAAATAAGGCGGATGGCGTCATTATTTATTCTGTTTATAAGGGAGAGCATCCAAAAGCAGCGGCAGATAAGGAGTGCCTTGTGCTTATCCGCCAGTACAGAAGTACAATCAACGATTTTATTTATGAGTTCCCTGCAGGACTTGTGGATGCCGGTGAAGATTTTAAGACAGCCGGTGCAAGAGAGCTTAAGGAGGAGACAGGACTTGACTTTGAACCTGCGCCTGCATCAGATATGTTTACAAAGCCGTATTTTACGACTATTGGCATGACCGATGAATCGTGCGGCACCGTTTACGGCTATGCTTACGGAAAACCGTCAAAGGACGGACAGGAAGCCAGTGAGGAAATTGATATCGTGCTTGCCGACAGAGATGAGGTGCGGCGCATTTTAAAGGAAGAAAGAGTATCAATTATGTGCGCTTATATGCTGATGCATTTTCTTTGTGCCAAAGAAGGCTGTGCGCTTTCATTTTTAGAAGGCGGTGAAGATGATTAGAGAAAATCTTAAGTATGTGTCGCCGGTCAATGCTGCTGTTATTGCGGCTAATGTCATTGTCTTTATTGTGATGGAGATTTTGGGCGATACTGAAAATACACTGTTTATGCTTGAACATGGGGCGTCCTTTGCTCCGCTTATTTTTGAGCGACATGAATACTGGCGGCTTGGGACGTGTATGTTCCTGCATTTTGGCGTCAGACATCTGTTTAATAATATGCTTGTGCTTGCCTTTGTGGGCGACAGGCTTGAAAAAACGGTCGGAAAAGTGCGGTATGCGGTGATTTATTTTGGCGGCGGGCTTTTGAGCGGTCTTGTTTCGGCAATATTTGATTATTTCGGCGATGATTTTTATGTGTCGGCAGGCGCCAGCGGCGCGGTTTTTGCAGTTGTCGGTGCGCTTGCATGGATTATTGTGATTAACCGGGGACAGCTTTATGATATCAGTATGCGGCAGATGGTTCTTTTCATTATTTTTAGTATTTATCTTGGCTTTCAGGGCGGCGGCGTGGATAATGCGGCCCATGTGGGCGGTTTAGTCAGCGGTTTTATACTGTCCGTGATTTTTTGTACGCGAAAAAGCAGGCAAGGGCGAAAAAACTGCTTTTAATTGCATCGGGGAACTGTTTTATCAGTGCCGATAAATAGCTAGTGACAACCTGTACCGGGGTATGCTATAATATAACACAGATGTTGAGGCAAAAGGTCTTTTGACCTTAGTATCTTACACATGAATAAAGAGGTGCTTAAAGTGGAAGATTTTAAGAGAATATTATTGAAATTAAGCGGCGAAGCGCTGGCCGGCGGCAAGGGCTTCGGTTTTGATGAGGCAACATGTCTTGATGTTGCCGGACAGGTAAAGCAGCTTGTGGATGCAGGCAAGGAGATTGCTATCGTTATTGGCGGCGGTAATTTTTGGAGAGGCAGAAACAGCAGCAAGATTATTGAGCGTACAAAGTCAGATACGATCGGTATGCTCGGTACGATTATGAACTGTGTTTATGTATCTGAGATATTCAGAACACAGGGCATGAAGACAGAAGTATTTACACCGTTTACAGTCGGTGCATTTACGACGCTGTTTTCAAAGGATAAGGCTGTTGAAGCACTTTCAGAAGGAAAGGTTGTTTTCTTTGCCGGCGGCACAGGTCATCCTTATTTTTCAACAGATACAGGCACAACACTGCGTGCCATTGAGATTGAAGCGGATGCGATTATGCTTGCAAAGGCCATCGACGGTGTTTATGACAGCGATCCGAAAGTGAACCCGGATGCTAAAAAGTATGACAGAATCAGCATTGACGAAGTGTTAAATGAAAAGCTTCAGGTTGTCGATCTGACAGCGACAATCATGTGCTATGAGAACCGTATGCCGATGCTTGTTTTCGGCTTAAACGGTGAGAACAGCATTGTGAAAGCTTTAAGCGAGGATTTTGACGGCACTTATGTTTATGCATAATCAAGCCGGTTATAAAGCGGCGAAAGCTGTTTATGATATGTGACGAAATAACAGGAGGAATTGAAACAATGGATGAAAGAGTAAAAGTGTATGAAGGGAAGATGACAAAATCGGTGGAAAGCCTTGAGAGAGAGTATGCTTCAATCCGTGCAGGCCGTGCAAATCCGCATGTACTTGATAAGATTACAGTAGATTATTACGGCACACCGACACCGATTCAGCAGGTAGGTAATATTTCTGTGCCGGAGGCGCGCATGATTTTAATCCAGCCATGGGAATCAAAGCTGATCAAGGAAATTGAAAAAGCGATTATGATGTCTGATTTGGGTATCACACCTTCAAATGACGGCCGTGCTATCCGTCTTGTGTTCCCTGAGCTTACAGAGGACAGACGTAAAGAGCTTGTAAAAGATGTAAAGAAAAAAGGCGAGGCAGCAAAGGTTGCTATCAGAAATATCCGCCGCGATGCCAATGACGCTTTTAAAAAGCAGAATAAGGCAAAAGAAATTACAGATGATGATTTCGAGAGCATTGAGGCTGATGTTCAGAAAATTACAGATAAGTATATTGCCGAGATTGATAAAGCTGTAGACGTAAAGAGCAAAGAGCTGCTGACGGTCTGATTGGCATACCGGCTCTGATCGACGATGCAAAGGGGGCTGTCATATTGACAGCCCCTTCATTGTGACATGGAAAGTGTTTCACAGCGCTGTGTCACAAAAAACATACTAAAGGGGAAACTTATCATGCAAAGAGAAATTGATGGAGAAATGCTCAACATTCCGCAGCATGTGGCGATTATTTTGGACGGCAACGGCCGCTGGGCAAAAAAGAGGCTTATGCCGCGCAATTACGGCCATGCACAGGGCAGTAAGAATGTAGAAAAGATGTGCGAGATTGCATGGAATCTGGGAATTAAATATTTTACAGTTTATGCCTTTTCAACGGAAAACTGGAAGCGTCCGCAAAATGAAGTGGATGCGCTGATGAAGCTTTTGAGAAATTATCTTAAGGACTGTATTAAGCGGACGACAAAAAATAATATGCGCGTCCGTGTGATTGGTGAAAAGCACGGTCTGTCGGATGATATCCGCGAGGCTATTGAGGAGCTTGAGGCTGTATCCGCGAAAAATACAGGGCTTAATTTTACGATTGCTCTAAATTACGGCAGCAGAGATGAGATGGTTCGGGCTGCACGAAAAATGGCTGAAGATATAAAGCGCGGCAAGCTTTTGCCGGAAGCTGTCGATGAGGCGTGCTTTAACAGCTATCTTGACACATGGGAAGTCCCGGATCCGGATTTATTAATCCGCACAAGCGGCGAACAGCGGCTTTCTAATTTTATGCTCTGGCAGCTTGCGTATACAGAGTTTTATTTTACGGATACGCTGTGGCCGGATTTTGACAGGAAGGCGCTTGTGGAAGCAATCCGCCAGTACAACAGCCGGGACAGAAGATTCGGCGGTGTATAAGGAGGAACGGTTATGTTTTGGACAAGATTAGCCAGCGGCATTGTACTTGTCGCTTTAATCGCTGCGGCAATTTTTGCCGGAAGCCCTGTCATGTTTTTACTTGCGGCATTTTTATCCTTTGCGGGCATTTATGAAGTTTATAAGGCAAGGGGGCTTCACAGAGGCGCTTTGGCTGTTGCCGGTTTTGTGTCAACGACGATTTATATTATCTGTGCGTGGAAGGATTATGAAAACTGGGCGCTGATTGGTATCAGTGCCGGATTTCTTCTGACGATGTGCGTTTATGTTTTTTCCTTTCCGACATTTAAGGCGGCGGATGCGGCCTATGCTGTTTTCGGCTTTATTTATGTCCCGGTGCTGATGATGTGCATGTATAAGGTGCGGACAATGCCGGAGGGAATTTATCTTGTGCCGCTGATTTTTATAAGCGCATGGGGCAATGACACGCTGGCATATTGTGTCGGCAAGCTTTTCGGACGCCATAAGATGGCGCCGGTGTTAAGTCCGAAAAAAAGTGTGGAGGGCTTTATCGGCGGTATTTTAGGCGCGGCAGCGCTTGGCGCGCTTTACGGTCTGTTTTATAATACAAAGGCGCCGGCCGGATATTCAGTGAATTATGTTCCTGTTTTTGCAATTATATGTGGTCTTGCCGGAGCAATTTCTGTTGTCGGGGATTTGACGGCGTCGGCTATTAAAAGAGATTACGGTATTAAGGATTACAGTCATCTGATTCCGGGGCATGGCGGCATTATGGACAGATTCGACAGTATTTTATTTACAGCGCCGGTTGTGTATCTGCTGGCGCAGACGATTCTTTAGGAGTGAGGATTTTTGAAAACAGTAAGTATATTGGGCTCGACAGGCTCGATTGGCACACAGACATTGGACGTTGTTAAAAATAATGATGATCTTTGTGTGGCAGCTCTTGCTGCCGGAAGCAATATTAAGCTTTTAGAGGCTCAGATCAGAGCATTCAGACCGCGCCTTGCGGCAGTGTGGAATGAGAAAAAGGCATGTGAGCTTCGGGAAAATATAAAGGATTTGGATGTGCGTGTCGTTTCGGGGATGGACGGTCTTATAGAGGCGGCGACAATTGAGACGGCGGACATTGTGCTGACAGCGGTTGTCGGTATGATTGGCATACAGCCGACCATTGCGGCCATTAAAGCAGGCAAGGATATTGCACTTGCCAATAAAGAAACACTTGTATGTGCCGGACATATCATTATGCCGCTTGCAAAGGAATATAATGTGAATATACTTCCGGTTGACAGCGAGCATTCTGCAATTTTTCAGTCATTAAACGGCGAACGGCAAAATCATATACGCCGGATTTTGCTGACAGCTTCCGGCGGGCCGTTCAGAGGTAAAAAAACAGAGGATTTAAAAAATATCCGCGTTGAGGACGCGCTAAAGCATCCGAACTGGGTGATGGGACAAAAGATTACGATTGATTCAGCGACTTTAGTTAATAAAGGGCTTGAAGTCATTGAGGCAAAGTGGCTTTTCGGTACGGATCTGGATAAAATACAGGTTGTTGTTCATCCTCAGAGCGTCATTCACTCGGCGGTAGAATTTGAAGATAAGGGGATTATCGCCCAGCTTGGTACGCCGGATATGCGTCTGCCGATCCAGTATGCACTTTTTTATCCGCAGCGCCGGCCTTTGAATTCAGAGCCGCTTGATTTATTTAAGCTTTCCCAAATGACTTTTGAGGCGCCGGATACAAAGACATTCCGTGGACTTTTGCTTGCTTATAAGGCAGCGCGCGTGGGCGGCCTTATGCCGACGGTCTTTAATGCAGCCAATGAGCGGGCTGTGGCGAAGTTCCTTGGAAGAAAGATTGGTTTTTTAGATATTTATGATATTATAGAGGCTGCCATGGATGACTGCTGTCAAAAGGAAAATCCGTCGGTGGACGATATTCTTTCGGCGGAGGCGGCAGCCTACGATTTAATTGAAAGCAGGTGGTAAATTGGGCATTATCATTGCAATACTCATATTTGGTATCATTGTGATATTTCATGAATTCGGACATTTTATACTGGCAAAGAAAAATGGTATCCGTGTCAATGAATTTGCAGTGGGAATGGGGCCAAAGTTGTTTGGTATTAAAAAAGGTGAGACAGAGTATGCGTTAAGGCTTCTGCCGCTTGGCGGCGCCTGTGTCATGGCCGGTGAGGATGAGGAGGCAACCGATGACGGCTGCTTTAATTCAAAGTCGGTGTGGGCCAGAATGTCTGTAATTTTGGCAGGACCTGTGTTTAACTTTGTTCTTGCATTTGTGTTTGCAATTATTATTCTCGGCTTTTCCGGGATTACACCGAGCGAGGTCGGCGGCTTTGCCCCGAATTCTCCGGCGCAGGCGGCGGGACTTCAAGAGGGCGATATTATTAAAGAAATCGGCGGCGAGCGGGTGCATATGTTCAGCGAAGTGAAGATGCATATGGTGCTTGATCCGCAGGCATCCTATGAGGTTGTGTACGAGCGTGACGGACAGACGTATGAGACTGTCATTGAAACGGTTCAGGGTGAGGACGGCTATCCGATGATCGGTGTGACGGCCTATGCGCGGAAAGCCAATTTTGCAGAGATGTTCCAGTATGGCTATTATGAAGTTAAGTATAATATTGAGCTTGTTATTAAGAGTCTCGGAATGCTTTTTTCAGGACAGCTGACAAAGGATGATGTGGCCGGGCCTGTGGGTATGACGCAGATGATTGATGAAAACTATAATATGGCAAAAAATTACGGCGTATCGTCGGTCATTTTGACAATGATGAATCTTGTTGTCATTTTAAGCGCCAACTTAGGCGTCATGAATCTTTTGCCGATTCCGGCGCTGGACGGCGGACGTTTTCTTTTCCTTATTATAGAGGCTGTCCGGGGAAAGCCTGTGGACAGAAACAAAGAAGGTTTTGTTAATTTTATCGGCTTTGCGCTTTTAATGGTACTCATGGTATTTATTTTATTTAATGATATTGCGAGACTTTTTTAATTTGCAATCATATATGGACGAATGATTTATGTTGAGAGAAGATACAAAGGTCATTCACATCGGCGATGTGGCTATCGGAGGAAATCATCCGGTAGCCATTCAGTCTATGTGCAATACGAAAACAGAAGATGTAAAGTCAACGGTTGAGCAGATATTGCGGCTTGAGGCGGCAGGCTGTGAGATTATCCGTGTTGCCGTGCCGACAATGGAGGCTGCCGCGGCGGTGAAAGAAATTAAGAAGCAGATACATATTCCGCTTGTCGGCGATATCCATTTTGATTACCGCCTTGCCATTGCCGCAGTCAAAAACGGCATTGATAAGATTCGTATTAATCCGGGCAATATCGGCGGTGCCGACAGAGTGAAGGCTGTTGTCGATGAATGTAAGATGCGAAATATTCCGATCCGCGTCGGCGTCAACAGCGGTTCTTTAGAAAAGCCGCTCATAGAAAAATACGGCCGCGTGACGGCGGAGGGCATTGTGGAGAGCGCTCTCGACAAAGTGAAAATGATTGAAGATCTGGATTATGATAATATTGTCATTAGTATTAAGTCATCGGATGTGCTTATGTGTGTGAAAGCACATGAGCTTATTGCAAAACAGACGCGCTATCCGCTGCATGTCGGTATTACGGAGGCGGGAACGCTACTTTCAGGGAATATTAAGTCATCCGTCGGGCTTGGCATCATTCTTCATGAGGGTATCGGCAATACAATCCGTGTGTCTTTAACAGGCGATCCGGTGGAGGAAATTAAGTCGGCGAAGCTTATTTTGAAAACACTTGGGCTTAGAAAGGGCGGCATTGAGGTTGTGTCCTGTCCGACCTGCGGCAGAACGAAAATTGATTTAATCGGTCTTGCAAATCAGGTTGAAAATATGGTTCAGGATATTGATCTGGATATTAAGGTTGCTGTCATGGGCTGCGTCGTCAACGGACCGGGCGAGGCGAGAGAGGCAGATATCGGCATTGCCGGCGGCATCGGCGAAGGACTTTTGATTAAGCATGGTGAAGTTGTGAAAAAAGTGCCGGAAGCGATGCTTTTAGAAACTTTAAGACAAGAACTTTTAAACTGGAAGCGGGATTAAGTGATGAATACGTCATTTTTTAAAGTGTTTCCGGTGCTTAATCTTGACAGCGAGTGTACAGGCTGGTTTTCGGACGTTTCTGTGGCAAAGGTGACGGCTTCAAAGGCAAAGCAGCGTATATGCGTTTATATTGAGAGCGGCCGTCTGCTTCCGAGAAATATTGTCAAGGCTGCGGAGTGCGAGATTAAGCGGCAGCTTTTCGGAAAAGCGGAAGCTGCCATTAAACTTTGCGAGCATTATACATTGTCAGAGCAGCATACGCCGGAAGTGATTTTTGAAATGTACTATCCGGCGATTATGGACGAACTGACGGCAGAAAGCGAGCTTGAAGCCAGTCTTTTTCATAAAGCGCCAAAGGAATTTTTAAGCCGGAATAAGCTTCATATTGAAATCCCGGAAAATTTTGTGGCAGCACAGAAGATGAAGCGCGTCAGCGAGGTTGTGACACAGATTTACAGAGAACGCTTTGATATTGATCTTGAAATCGAAATTACCCAGCTTGAAAAATCCGAAAGCCGCTACGCGAAGGATGCGGAGGAGGCGCTTCGCCAGGAGGTTCACAAAATTGTAGCAACCTACGAGGAAACGAAAAAAGAAGCGAAAGAGGAGCTTAAGCACGAAAAAGAAGAAGCACAAAAGAAAAAGGAATTTGTCCGCAGAGAAAAGACATATCAGCAGAAGAAAATTGTGGACAAGGATATTTTCTACGGCAGAGGCTTTGAGGGCGA
Organism: uncultured Eubacteriales bacterium; assembly: GCA_900557175.1. Lineage (GTDB taxonomy): Bacteria > Bacillota > Clostridia > Lachnospirales > Lachnospiraceae > Scybalocola_A. Next base: position 2,091 of record USSL01000023.1, on the reverse strand, counting down.
GGAGACGCCGATTTGTGATATTGTCGATGAAATCGGAGAGGTTGTTGTCCGTGGACAGATTTTCTTTGTAGATACCCGTGAAATCCGAAATGAAAAGACGATTATTATTTTCAATGTGACTGATTTTACGGACAGTATTACGGCGAAGCTTTTTGTAAAAAATGAGATGCTTGCCGACGTGCTCTCAAATATTAAAAAAGGGAATTTCATCCGCATGAAGGGCATGGCAGTGCTGGATAAGTTTGACAGGGAGATTTCTATTGCATCGGTTGTTGGTATTAAGAAAATACCGGATTTCAGGCAGAAGCGGGCGGATAACAGTCCGAGAAAACGCGTTGAGCTTCATGCCCATACGATGATGAGCGATATGGATAGTGTGGCCGATTGTACGGCAATGCTTGAGGCAGCTTACGGCTGGGGACATCCGGCCTGTGCCATCACAGATCACGGCGTTGTTCAGGCTTTTCCTGATGCAAACCATTATATCGAAAAGATTGACGGTGCTGCAAAAAAGGCTTATCAGAGTGAGCATCCGGAGGCAGACAAGGCAGAGCTAAAAGGTGTTGCGGCACCGTTTAAGGTGATTTACGGCGTGGAGGCTTATATTGTCGATGATTTAAAAGAAATTGTTTTTAATTCAAAGGGACAGAGTCTCGACGGTGATTTTGTTGTCTTTGATATAGAAACAACAGGTTTTTCGCCGGTTAAAAATAAAATTATTGAAATCGGTGCGGTGAAGGTGTCTAAAGGTGCGATTACAGACCGTTTTTCAACTTTCGTCAATCCCGAAGTGCCGATTCCGTTTGAAATTGAAAAGCTGACAAGTATTAATGACGATATGGTGATGGATGCGCCGGTGATTGAGACTGTACTGCCTGAATTTATGAAATTCTGCGACGGCTGTATGATGGTTGCCCATAATGCGGAATTTGATATGAGCTTTATAAGAGAAAATTGCCGAAGACAAAATATGCCGGCAGAGTTTACCGTTGTCGATACGCTCGGCATGGCCCGCAGTATGTTTGAAAATCTGAAGAACTATAAGCTTGATACTGTCGTTGAGGCGGTCGGCGGCAGTCTTGAGCATCACCACCGGGCTGTGGATGATGCCGAGTCGACGGCAGATATTTTTGTGAAGCTTGTGGCGCGGTTAAAAGATAAGGGCGTGACAGATCTAGATGCCTTAAATAAAATGTCGCATATGTCGGAGAGTGCCATCAAGAAGCTGAGGACATTCCACTGTATTATTTTAGTGAAAAATGAGACGGGACGTGTCAACCTTTACCGGCTTGTATCGATGTCTCACCTCAATTATTATGCAAGGCGGCCGAGAATTCCAAAGAGTCTTTTAAATCAGTACAGAGAAGGACTCATTGTCGGCTCAGCCTGTGAGGCGGGCGAACTGTTTTCGGCGGTTGCGGAGGAACGCCCGGCCGATGAGATTGCGCGTATCGTAAGCTTTTATGATTATCTTGAAATACAGCCGATTGGCAATAACCATTTTATGATTGACAGCGAGAAGCACCCGAATGTTCACAATGAGGAAGATTTACGGGCATTAAACCGTAAGATTGTGGCGCTTGGCGAGCAGTTTAATAAGAAGGTATGCGCGACATGCGACGTTCATTTCTTAAATCCGGAGGATTCTCTTTACAGAAGTGTCATTATGGCCGGCAAAGGCTTTGCCGATGCGGATAATCAGCCGCCGCTTTTTCTTCGGACAACGGAGGAAATGTTGGCGGAGTTTGCCTATCTCGGGGAGGAAAAGGCAGAGGAGGTTGTTATTACAAATACGAACCTTGTCGCTGATGAAATAGAGCGTATTTCTCCGGTAAGCCCGGATAAATGTCCGCCGGTCATTGAAAATTCCGACGGTATTTTAAGAAATATATGTTATGAAAAGGCCCATGATATGTACGGTGAAAATTTACCGGAAATTGTTGTGGAGCGCCTTGAGAGAGAATTAAACTCCATTATAAGCAACGGTTTTGCCGTGATGTATATTATCGCGCAGAAGCTTGTGTGGAAATCGGTGGCGGACGGCTATCTTGTTGGTTCAAGAGGCAGTGTTGGTTCGTCCTTTGCGGCTTT
>USSL01000022.1 GCA_900557175.1 uncultured Eubacteriales bacterium | reverse complement strand
GAAAGCTACAGCGGCAATCCGGACGATTACAATGTGACAGATTATTACACAGAAGACAATGTTTACTGCTGTACTTATCAGGAAGAAATTTCCGGTTATATGGCAGGCTATGCAGCAGTGAAGTTAGGCTATAAGCATCTTGGCTTCCTCGGCGGTATGGCAGTACCTGCTGTAACACGTTTCGGTTATGGTTATGTTCAGGGCGCTGACGCAGCTGCAAAAGAGCTCGGCATTACAAATGATGTGACAGTTGAGTATGTATGCGGCGGACAGTTCTACGGCGACGCTGACATCACAGCTTATATGGACACATGGTACAGCTCTAAAGGTGTAGAAGCTGTATTCGCATGCGGCGGCGGTATTTATACATCTGCAGCAGAAGCAGCAGTGAAAGCCGGCGGCAAAGTAATCGGTGTTGATACAGACCAGAAAGCAATCATTGATACAAATTACGGCGAAGGCCTTACAGTAACATCAGCAATGAAAGGTCTTAAAGAGACAGTCACAAACGTTCTCACAGACATTAAAGACGGCAAGTGGAGCGATCATGCAGGCAAGATTGATGTTCTCGGTATGATTTCTGAGAATGCTGAAGAAAACTACGTTCAGCTTCCAATCGAAAGCACACAGTGGGGCGACGGTTTTACAGAAGATGATTACCGCGCACTTGTAAAGAAGATTTATGACGGTGAAGTTAAGGTTTCTGACGATATCACAGCTTTACCTGCAACTGAAATTACAGTGAATGACTATGGTAAGATTAAATAAACAGGCGATTTAAAACCTGGGGAGTGGGCGTTTCCCACTCCCTTTTTTGTGACATAGGAAACAATTTCACATATCATAAAAAAGTTCCGAGAGGAATTTAGGGTGTTTAAAGCGGACTTGTCCGCTTTGGTCTATATCAAAGAAGGGAGGCCTGTAAAGAATGGATAATTATGCGATAGAGATGTTTGGGATCACAAAGCGGTTTCCGGGGATTATAGCAAATGATAATATTACTTTACAGCTTAAAAAAGGAGAGATTCATGCGCTTTTAGGAGAAAACGGCGCAGGCAAATCGACACTGATGAGCGTGCTTTTCGGTCTGTACCAGCCGGAGGAGGGCGAGATACGAAAAGACGGAAAAAAGGTTCAGATTAATGATCCGAATGATGCCAATGCACTCGGTATCGGTATGGTGCACCAGCATTTTAAGCTTGTTGAATGTTTTTCGGTTTTAGACAATATTATTCTTGGTGCAGAGACGACAAAGGGCGGATTCTTAAAAAAGGATGAGGCACGTAAAAAGGTTGTGGCGCTGTCGGAAAAGTACGGCCTTTTTGTTGATCCGGATGCAATTATTGAGGATATTACAGTCGGCATGCAGCAGAGAACGGAAATTTTAAAGATGCTCTACCGTGATAATGAAATTCTTATTTTTGATGAGCCGACGGCAGTGCTGACACCCCAGGAGATTCAGGAATTGATGACGATTATGAAGAACCTTGCGGCCGAGGGCAAGAGTATTCTTTTTATTACCCATAAGCTGGCGGAGATTATGCAGGTTGCTGACCGATGCAGCGTTTTGCGAAAAGGGAAATATATCGGTACAGTAGATATCAAAGATACGACGCCGGAAAAATTGTCAGCGATGATGGTTGGACGAGATGTCAATTTCATCGTAGAAAAAGAGGAGGCAAAGCCGAAGGAAGTTGTTCTTGATATTGAAGGTATGACGGTTGCTTCAAAGCATCATAAAAATAATGCGGTCAATAATGTTTCACTTCAGGTGCACAGAGGTGAGATTGTCTGTATCGCAGGTATTGACGGCAACGGACAGACAGAATTTGTCTACGGACTTACGGGACTTGAGCCGTTAAAGAGCGGTAAGATTACGATGAACGGCACGGATATTACACATGCTTCCATAAGAAAGCGTCTTGTATCGGGCATGAGCCATATTCCGGAGGATCGTCATAAGCATGGTCTTGTCCTTGATTATTCGCTTGAAGATAATATTGTGCTTCAGCGGTATTTTGAACCGCAGTTTACAAATAAGGCGGGATTTTTAAAACGCCGTGAGATACGAAAATATGCCAACCGTCTGATTGAACAGTACGATATCCGTTCGGGACAGGGCGCAGTGACAAAGGCGCGTTCAATGTCCGGCGGTAATCAGCAGAAAGCCATCATTGCCCGTGAAATTGATAAAAATCCTGAGCTTTTAGTTGCTGTACAGCCGACAAGAGGTCTTGACGTCGGCGCTATTGAATATATCCACAAGCAGCTTGTTGCCCAGAGAGATGCGGGAAAAGGTGTGCTTTTAGTCAGTCTTGAACTGGATGAAGTTATGAATGTTTCTGACAGGATTCTTGTCATGTATGAAGGTGAGATTGTCGGTGAATTTAATCCTAAAGAAGTGACGGTTGAAGAACTTGGTCTTTACATGGCCGGCTCTAAGAGGAAGGAGGCAAAAGCATGAGCGGGGAAACAAAGAAAAAGAACAGTATTTTAAGAAACAGCGCCTTTCAGACAATCGCAGGTTCGCTCCTTTGTATTATCATCGGTCTGATTATCGGTTATATTGTTCTGCTTATTATTAATCCGGGCGGCGCTTCCAAAGCGATCGGGGCAATTTTAAAGAACTTTTTATACTATCCGAGCCCGGTGGCCCAGATGAAGTATTTCGGAACAACGCTTGTTAAAGCGTCGGCACTTTTAATGTGTTCCCTTTCTGTGTTGTTTGCATGGAAGGTCGGACTTTTTAATATCGGTGTTGCCGGACAGTATGTCATCGGTGCGGGCGCAAGTATCTATTGTGCCATTGGCCTTCATATGCCGTGGTATGTATGTCTTCTGACAGGCATTATTCTTGCAGCGGTTGTCGGCGGTATTTCCGGCGCACTGAAAGCTTATTTTAATGTCAATGAAGTTATTTCATGTATTATGCTTAACTGGATTGGTCTTTACTGTGTCAATATGCTTCTGACAACAGTCAAAGAGGACGCGACGCCGTATACAAAGACGCTGGCAAGTACAAACGAGGCGGCGCTGCTCCCGAATGCGGGGCTTGATAAGCTGTTTTCAAATAATGAGTTTGTGACAATCGGCGTAGTCCTTTCGGTTGTGGCAGCAATTCTTGTGTGGATACTCCTTGGAAAGACAAAGTTTGGTTATGAGCTTAAGGCAACAGGTTTTAATAAAAATGCGGCAAAATACTGCGGCATGAAAGAAAAGAGAAATATTATCGTGACAATGATGATTTCCGGCGGTCTTGCAGGTATGGGCGCAGGTATCTTTTATTTGTCAGGTATTGAGCAGTGGATGGTACAGCAGACAAGTATTCCGGCCATGGGCTTTAACGGTATCGCGGCGGCTTTCCTCGGCGGTTCAAGCCCGATTGGTGCGATTTTCTCATCATATTTTATCCAGCATATTACAAGCGGCGGTTCTTATGTTGATAAGACGATGTACTGTTCACAGATTTCTGATCTGATTTCAGCGTTTATCATTTATTTGTGCGGATTTGTATTCTTCTTTAAAATATGGTTTAACCGGTTCTTGGACAAGAGAGATGAAAAGCTTGCGCTTAAAGAAAAGAAAGGAGGCGAAGCATAATGTCGTTATTAATCCAGTATACATTAATATTTGCTTCCGTACTTGTGCTTGTAGCCCTCGGCGGCTGCTTCTCGGAGCACAGCGGTGTCATTAACATCGGCCTTGAGGGCATTATGGTTATCGGCGCTTTAGGCGGCGCCCTGACAATGAAATATATCGGTGCAAGTCTTGCGGCGCCGCTGACGATCATTGTTGTTATTTTGGCAAGTGTTGCTGTCGGTATGCTGTTTTCACTGCTGCTTGCGGTGGCGGCGATACGTTTTAATGCGGATCAGACACTTGTCGGTACGGCACTCAATCTTTTGGGACCTGCAGCGGCTGTTGTTTTAGTCCGTGCAATTAACACAGCAGAAAACGTGGACAACGTGTCGTCAACTGTTGCCTACGGTCCGGCAAAGCAGGCATTTACGTTAAATATCGGCGGTTTTGAATTTAACTGGTTTATGCTGATTGCCTTCCTTGTTCTTGTTGCTGCTTATGTTGTTTTATATAAAACAAAGTTCGGCTTAAGACTTTGTGCCTGCGGCGAGCATCCTCAGGCAGCGGATTCTGTCGGTATCAATGTTTATAAAATGCGTTATGCAGGCGTGCTTATTTCCGGCGCCTTGGGCGGTCTTGGCGGCCTTGTCTATATTACGGCGGGTGTCAGCGAGTGGAAGTTTGAAAATGGTGTTGCCGGTTTTGGTTTTCTTGCGCTGGCAGTTATGATTTTCGGTCAGTGGAAGCCGGTGAGCATCGGCCTTGCAGCGCTGCTGTTCGGATTTTTCCGTGCACTTTCCAATGTTTACACAGGCTTTGATTTTATGGTTGCCTTAAAGCTTCCAAGTACATTATATAACATGCTTCCGTATATTATTTCGTTGATTGTGCTTATCTTTGTTTCTAAAAAATCGAGAGCACCGAAGGCAGAAGGTATTCCGTACGATAAGGGACAGAGATAGAAGAAAGGAGACGCGCTATGAAGAATTATTCAGAAGATGAAAGCAGACAGTATCACATACAGGTGGCTGAAGGAGAAATCGGACGGTACGTCATTATGCCGGGCGATCCGAAGCGGTGTGTGAAAATTGCCCAATATTTTGATAATCCGGTGCTTATTGCGGACAACAGAGAATATGTGACTTATACGGGAACGCTGGACGGCGTGAAAGTCAGCGTGACGTCCACAGGCATCGGCGGCCCTTCGGCTTCAATTGCAATGGAGGAGTTATACCGCTGCGGCGCCGATACATTTATAAGAATCGGAACGTGCGGCGGGATGCAGCTTGATGTAAAAAGCGGCGATGTCGTTGTGGCGACAGGCGCGATCCGTATGGAGGGAACAAGCCGGGAGTATGCACCGATGGAATTTCCGGCGGTGGCCGATATTACAGTGACCAATGCGCTGATGGAAGCGGCGGCAAAGAAAGGCTATCCGTTCCATACGGGTGTTGTCCAGTGTAAGGATGCTTTCTACGGCCAGCACGAGCCGGAGACAAAGCCGGTCAGCTATGAACTGATGAATAAATGGGAGGCGTGGAAGCGGCTTGGCTGTCTTGCCTCCGAGATGGAGTCGGCAGCGCTGTTTGTTGTGGCAAGCTATCTTCATGTCCGCGCAGGCTCATGCTTCCTCGTTGTGGCAAATCAGGAGCGGGAGAAGCTTGGTATGGAAAATCCGGTAGCCCATGACACGGATATGGCGATTCAGGTTGCTGTGGAAGCAATCCGTCAGCTTATTCGCAAAGATAAGGAGAACAATCATGAATAATAGTGAGATTTTAAAACATGTAGACCATACGCTTTTACTTCAGGGAGCGACATGGGAGGAAATAAAACAGATTTGTGATGACGCCATTAAATATGAGACAGCTTCGGTATGTATTCCGCCAAGCTATGTGCGCCGTGCAGCAGACTATATGCAGGGGCGCGTGCCTGTATGTACAGTTATTGGTTTTCCAAACGGCTATATGACGACAAAAACAAAGGAATTTGAGACAAGGGATGCCATTGCAAATGGTGCGTCAGAGATTGATATGGTGATTAATATCGGCTGGGTAAAGGATCGGAGATATGATCTTGTAGAAGAAGAAATACGCACATTAAAGGCAGCCTGCGGCGATAAGATTTTAAAGGTCATTATTGAGACGTGTCTTCTGACAGAGGAAGAAAAAATCAAAATGTGTGACGTTGTGACAGCGGCTGGCGCCGATTATATTAAAACATCGACAGGCTTTTCTACAGCCGGAGCGACCTTTGATGATGTGGCGCTTTTTGCGGCGCATGTGGGGCCTGATGTGAAAATTAAAGCGGCCGGCGGCATTTCGACAATGGATGATGCCAGACGTTTTCTTGAGCTTGGGGCAGACCGCCTCGGCACAAGCAGAATGATCAAGCTTGTGAAAAACGAGGAGGCATCCGGCTATTAATGTGCGGAGGTATGTGATGGACAAAAAGCTTATTGATGAAATGATTGATGCTGCAATGGCACAGCTTTCTTATGCTTATGCACCTTATTCGGGTTTTAAAGTCGGCGCCGCGCTTTTAACAAAAAACGGTAAGCTTTATACGGGCTGTAATATTGAAAATGCCTCGTATACGCCGACAAACTGTGCGGAGCGGACAGCTATTTTTAAGGCAGTCAGTGAGGGCGAGCGGGCATTTAAAGCCATTTGTATTGTGGGCGGCATGGACGGCGTACCGACATCGTATGCTGCGCCGTGCGGCGTCTGCCGTCAGGTGATGGAAGAATTTTGTGATCCGGATACATTTTTAATCATTCTTGCCGTCAATCAAGAGAAGTATGACATTTATACGTTAAAAGAATTGCTGCCGCTTGGCTTCGGACCTGAAAATCTTGGAAAAATAGTGCAGGGGAGATGAGACGATGACGATTGAACAATTAAAGCAGCTTCCAAAAGTTGAGCTGCACTGCCATTTGGACGGCTCATTAAGCAGGGCATTTATGGAGAGCCATCTGCAGCGCGAAGTATCACAGGCGGAGCTTTCAGTATCGGATGACTGTGAAAGCCTTGTGGAGTATCTTGAAAAGTTTGAGCTGCCGTGCAGTTGTATTCAGGATGAAAAAGGACTTTTTGATGCGGGTTATGATGTCCTACGGACAATGCATGAGGAAAATGTCTGTTATGCGGAAATTCGTTTTGCTCCGCTTTTATCAGTCGGGAAAGGCATGGATACGCGGGCGGTGCTTGAAGCACTTCTTGCCGGACTTGAGTGCGGGCGAAAAGCCTTTGGCGTTGATTATAATGTGATTACGTGTGCGATGCGCCATCACAGTGAAGAAGATAATTTTAAAATGATTAAAACTGCACGGGAATTTTTAGGCGCCGGTGTTTGTGCTGCAGATTTGGCGGGCGCAGAAAGTCTTTACCCGATGAGCGCATTTATGGATTTGTTTCAAAAAACAAAGGCGCTTGGAATGCCGTTTACAATTCATGCCGGGGAATGCGGCAGCACAGTCAATATTGCCGATGCCATTGAAGCCGGTGCCAAAAGAATCGGTCACGGCATCGCCATGAGGCTTGATAAGGATGTCCGAAAAATGGTGAGAGCGGCCGGCACCGGTGTTGAGATGTGTCCGATCAGCAATTTACAGACAAAGGCTGTACAAAGTACAGCGGATTATCCGATCGGTTTGTTTTTGGATGAGGGACTTTTAGTTTCTGTCAATACGGATAACCGGACGGTCAGCAATACGTCTTTGACAAGAGAATTTGATTTTATACAAAAAACGTACGGCGTGACGGATGCACAGGTGCTTCGCATCATACAGAATGCGGCAGATACGGCCTTTGCGGATGATGATATGAAGCAGAAGCTGTACAAAAAATTAGTGAAGGCTTAGGAGGTCAGCATGGAAAAATATAAACGGATATTTGTGATTGTTCTTGACTCTCTCGGTATCGGGGCGATGCCCGATGCCGGGAAGTTTGGCGATGACGGTGTTGATACGTTCGGCCATATTTTAAATAAACTCGGAACATTGGATATTCCGAATCTTCAAAAGCTTGGGATGATTAATCTTCACGGCGGCGGCAGCATGAAAGCTGCCGATAAACCGCTTGGCCGTTATACGCGCCTTAAGGAAGCGAGCAACGGAAAGGATACGATGACCGGACACTGGGAAATGATGGGCATTAAGACAGAGAAACCTTTCATTACATTTACGGAAAACGGATTTCCACCGGAGCTTATCCAAGAACTTGAGCGCCGGTGCGGCAAGCGCGTCATCGGTAATAAGAGTGCCAGTGGTACGGAAATTATCGAGGAGCTTGGTGAGGAAGAAATCAATACAGGGGCGATGATTGTGTATACATCGGCGGACTCGGTGCTTCAAATATGCGGCAACGAGGAAACCTTTGATCTGGACAATCTTTACCGCTGCTGTGAAATTGCAAGAGAGATTACAATGAAGGATGAATGGCGTGTCGGCCGCGTCATTGCCCGGCCTTATGTCGGAAAGAAAAAAGGTGAGTTTAAGCGGACAAGCAACCGTCATGACTATGCCTTAAAACCGACAGGCAAAACAGCGTTGAATGCACTTTGCGATGCCGGACTTGATGTGATCGGCGTCGGGAAGATCAATGATATTTTCTGCGGTGAGGGTATCACAAAAACATACCATTCGGACAGCTCAGTGCACGGGATGATACAGACACTTGAGCTGTGTGATGAGGATTTTAAAGGCCTTTGCTTTGTAAATCTTGTTGATTTCGATGCTCTTTGGGGACACCGGAGAAATCCGGAAGGCTACGGCGCTGAGATTGAAAAGTTTGATAAAAAGCTGGGCGAGCTTCTGGATAAGCTTCGCGACGACGACTTGCTTTTGATTACAGCCGATCACGGCAATGATCCGACGTATACAGGGACGGATCATACGAGAGAATATGTACCTTTAATTGCTTATTCAAAGTCGATGGAAGGCGGCGGACCTGTGCCGGAGGCAGACAGCTTTGCAGTCATCGGCGCTTCGATTGCGGAAAATTTCGGCGTGGCGATGCCTGAGCATACAATTGGCAGCTCTATGTTAAAGGCATTCGTTTAAAGACAGCGGGAGTAAAGTATTATGGGGTATAAAACATTATACGAGGCACTGCCGTTCTTAAAAAATGTGGATAAGGACAGACAGGAACAGTTTAAAACCTATTTTAAAACAGCGCCGCTTTGGCTTTTAGACTCTTTTCAGATTATGGAGATGGAGGCCGGGACGATTTTAGTCCGGGAAAATATGCCTGTAGAAAATATATTTTTTATCGGAAGCGGTACAATTGAAGCGGTTGATTACAGATTTTTCGGCATTACCTATGAATTTATGCGGTTCGATAAAGTATACGCTATGGGCGGCATGGAATTTATTATGGATTTGGATACGTATCGGACGACGCTTCGGACAGTGACGCGGTGTATCGTTGTCAAAATACCGAAAAATATTTTTGAGCGGTGGATGCGCTCGGATATTTATGCCCTGAAGCATGAGGCAAAATGTGTTGGCGAATATCTTTTTGAGGATTGCCGCAAAAGCAGGGAGCTTCTGTTTTTGCAGGGGCCGAGCCGTCTGGCGATGCTGTTTAAGGAGCGGTTTGAGCGGTATGCCAAAAACGGTGTGCTAAAGGTGCGCGGCAGCCGGCAGGACTTATCAAATGCCACGGGACTTTGTGTCAAAACAATTAACCGGGCTGTCAGAAAATTTTCGGAGGAAGGTCTTATTACAAAAGAGGGACATCAGATTTATATTGACAGACAGCAGTACGAAAATTTGAAGGCGCTGATTGAATCTGCCGAGCAGGACAGATAGGAGGCAAGTGATGAATAAAGTATATGAAAAATTAATGACATGTTTTGAAAGTCTGAAAAAGAAAGTTGATTTTAAACCGGAGGTTGCCCTGATTTTAGGTTCGGGGCTTGGGGACTATGCCGATGGTATTAAAATCGAGCAGACAGTTGACTATACAGATATCGAAGGTTTTCCGACATCGACAGTGGCTGGCCATAAAGGACGCTTTGTCTTTGGTTATGTGGAAAATGTGCCGGTTGTCATTATGCAGGGACGCGTTCATTTTTATGAGGGCTACCCGATGACAGATGTTGTGCTTCCGACACGGCTTATGGGACTTTTAGGTGCAAAAAAATTAATTCTCACAAATGCGGCCGGCGGTGTGAATTTTGATTTTAAGCCGGGCGATTTTATGATGATTACCGATCACATTACAATGAATGTGCCAAGTCCTTTAATTGGTGAAAATATTGATGAGCTTGGCGTGCGTTTCCCGGATATGAGTGAGGTTTACAGCAGACGTATGCAGGAGATTATTAAAAAGACGGCGGCGGATATGGGCATTGGTCTTAAGGAAGGCGTGTATATGCAGCTGACAGGACCATGCTATGAAACACCGGCGGAAGTGAAAGCATGCAGAATACTCGGCGCGGATGCTGTCGGTATGAGTACAGCCTGTGAGGCGGCCGCAGCCCGCCATATGGGACTTGAAGTGTGCGGTATTTCCTGCATTACAAATCTTGCGGCAGGAATGACAAAGGAAAAATTAAACCACGCAGAGGTACAGGAAACAGCCGACAGAGTGTCCAAGCAATTTAAGGCACTTGTGACGGGAATTGTGACAGGAATTTAAAAAGTAGACAGACAGCAGTTCTTTTTACTTTACGAATCTTCCCCAAGGCTGTATAATAGTGTAAGAGCCGGACGGCTTTAGATAAATATTTATCTGGAGCCGTTTTGACATATTGAGAATTTCACGAGAGGATAGTAGTGATATGGATAAACAAACAGCAGCAAAGCAGTTATTACAGGCGGAAGCTTTTTTTGTTGCTTATGCACAGGCGACAAATATGCCGTATGTAACCTGTGATGAAGAAAGCTTTGATGATGAAGTACATTTTTTTGCAGCCGAAGAAGACGAGAAAAATTTTGCAAAAAGCAAACGTGATGAAAAAATCATGATTATGGGGATGAAAGTGCCTAAATCAGAATATACAAGTTTCTTTTCGGTACTTTATGCCATGGGAATCGATACAATTGATTTTTATATTGACGGAGAGCATGTAAAGCTTGAGATGGATCAGATTGTAACCTTTAATATGGACAAGCTTCCGGAAGAAAAGCGGCCTTTACTTAATCAGTCGCTGCAGCTTTCAGGTCTTTATTTCATGCAGGAATTAAGAATGCCTGTTGAAAATGATCAGAGAAATAAGGAGAAATTAAAGGCACTGGAAGAAGAAGTTATAGCAAATTTAAGGCGTTCAGATATTCTTATGGCTGTTGAGCCGGCAGAAAACAGATTCAACATACCATGTATGAAGAACAGGGAGCAGAAGCCTTTTCAGCCGTTTTTTACAGATTCTATGGAAGCTGAGAAGTTTACAAAAGGTAAGAAGCTGCAGCTTTTACGCATTAAGTTTATGGATTTGTCAAAATACCTTTTGAAAGAAGTCGATGGTTTTGCCATAAATCCTTTAGGATTTAATCTGATTTTATCAAAAGAACAGATTGAAAATTTGACAAGACAGTAATGTAAGTGGCCTGTCTGAAGTTGTTCAGACAGGCTTTCTATATTTTTAGGATATAAAGGCAGTATCGTATGTGATGCTGACAAAAAAATCGGAGGTAGAAATATGTTAGAAGTTGGTGTTAAGGCGCCGGAGTTTGCGCTTGAGAATCAGAATGGAGAGGTTGTGCATCTTTCAGATTTTATCGGTAAAAAGGTCATACTGTATTTTTATCCGAAGGATAATACACCGGGCTGTACAACACAGGCGTGCAGCTATGCACAAAATTATCCGCTGTTTGCGGCAAAGGATGCAGTTGTTATTGGCATAAGCAAGGACAGTACGGCTTCCCATAAAAAGTTTGAGCAAAAGTATGAGCTTCCGTTTATTCTATTGTCAGATACGACGCTTGAGACAATTCAGGCGTATGATGTATGGAAAGAGAAAAATATGTACGGTAAAAAGGTGATGGGCGTTGTCCGTTCAAGCTATCTTATTGATGAAGAAGGGATGATAAGCGCGGCTTTTGAAAAGGTAAAGCCGGCTGAAAATGCAAAGCAGATGCTTTCAATGCTTGATTAATCCGGGGACATACAGATGATAAAATATACAGGAAATTATTTTGATGCGGGGCAGATCCACCTGTCCGGCCAGTGTTTTCGTATGAGCGAGAAAAAGGAAGGTCATTATACGGTCTGTGCCGGGGATAAATATACGGAAATTGTGCGATGTGATGACGGCTGGCAGTTTTTGTGCAGCGAAGAAGCATTTGAAAACTTTTGGAAGCATTATTTTGCGCTGGATGAGGACTATGAAAGCTACAGAGCGAAAATTAATCCTAAGGACAGCTACCTGACAGCGGCTGCCGGATTTGGCAGCGGCATTCGAATTTTAAATCAGGATTTATGGGAGATGATCATTACTTTTTTGATTTCCCAGCAGAACAATATTGCACGCATACGAAAGTGTATTGAAAGCTTGTGCGTTCATTACGGAAAGCAGATGATAACGGCAGACGGTACTGTTTATAATGCTTTTCCGACAGCAGAGGCGCTTGCCGCTGCTTCTGAGGAGGATTTACGTGGCCTGAATCTTGGCTACAGAAGTAAATACATTGCGAAAACGGCGCGAGATGTTTTTGAAGGGCATTTTGATCTGGAAAAGGTGAGGCTGATGCCTTACAAGGAAGCAAAGACAGCACTTTTAGAACTTTACGGCGTCGGCACAAAGGTTGCCGACTGCATATGCCTTTTTGGCCTTCATCAAATGAGCGCATTTCCGGTGGATACACATATCAGACAGGTTTTGGACAGAGAATATAAAAAAGGTTTTCCATTCAGGCGTTACAGCGGCTGTCAGGGGCTGATGCAGCAGTATATTTTTTATTATGATTTCATGTGTCCGCCGGCTAAAGGAGAAAAAAATGGAAAAATTTAATATCAAAAACCGTATTTTAATCGGTATCACATTGTTTTCAATATTTTTTGGTGCGGGAAATCTTATATTTCCGCCCTTTTTGGGCGCTCAGGCCGGAAAGAGTATGCCAGCGGCATTGATAGGCTTTGGATTAAGTGCGGTTGTTTTGCCTGTCTTAGGTGTTGTTGCAGTGACACGCTCAGGCGGGCTTTATAAACTTGCTTCGCGGGTACATCCGAAATTTGCGTTTGTCTATATTATGATTTTATATTTGGCGATCGGACCCTGCCTTGCAATTCCGAGAACGGCAAGCACGTCGTTTTCAATGGCAGTGACGCCTTTTTTTGACGGCAGCTGGCTGCCGGTATTTCAGCTTGTCTATACGATTATTTTCTTCTTTGCGGCTTTAATCGTTGCCATGCATCCTGAAAAACTGACAGAATATCTCGGAAAGCGGCTGACGCCGATACTTCTCATATTAATTACTGCCGTGTTTTTTGCCTGCCTTCTCGGCGGGGCAAATCATATCGCGGTACCGGTGCCGGCGTACAGTGAGGGCGCTGTCGTGAAAGGTTTTCTTGACGGCTATCAGACAATGGACACGCTGGCTGCCTTAAATTTCGGCATGATTATTGCCATGAATATCCGGGCAAAGGGTGTTGAGAAAGAACAGTTTGTTACGAGGGAAACCATTCATGCCGGATGGATTGCCGGCGCTGTGCTTTTGTCAGTGTATGCCATGCTTGCCTTTGTTGGTATGTCTTCCAGCGGAGTATTTGCCGGCGCGTCAAACGGCACGGAAACATTGACGGCAATGGTCAGCCTTTTATTCGGGAAAACAGGCGCCGTTATTCTTGCCGTTATTTTTGTGATTGCCTGTTTTAATACGTGTGTCGGTCTTTTTAGCTGCTGCGGCAAATACTTTAATAGTGTATTTCCCAAAATAAGCTATAAAAGCTGGGTTTTTATGTTCGCGGCAGTATCGGCAGTCATTGCCAATGTGGGGCTTGATGCAATCTTAAAATTTTCGGTGCCTGTACTCAACGCCATTTATCCGATTGCAATTTTGCTTATTATTTTTTCATGCCTGCAAAAATGGATCGCTGATTGCCGCAGCGCCCATGTCGGTGCCGTGACAATCGGCGGCATTGCGAGTATTATAGCCGTCCTTGACGGTTTGGAAATAACAATTCCTGTACTTACGCCGCTGATGCAAAACATTCCGTTTTATAAAGCGGGCTTTGGCTGGATTATTCCGTCAGCAGCTGGACTTTTTGCAGGTCTTGTCATCGACAGACTGTGCCGGAAAAGAAGGATTTAATAGTTTTTCAAAATAAAAAAGAGTGCGCATCTTCTCATGAAGTGAGTGATAATATAAACGCCAAACCAATTTTTGTACAGCGTGCATTTGAGCAGCACGCCCGGCAAAATATTGGTTTGGCGTTTGTATATGTTACGAAATTCATTTTTTTGAGGCATGCTTTTTCGGCAGCGTAAATCCTTTGCCCCGCACCTGATTGACGTTTGTAATAATCATGAATGCATTCGGATCAATCTGTGTGACAAGCTCATTGAGTTTATTAAGCTCGCGATTTGAAACGACAGTGAGGACAACGGACTGCTCGTCTCTGAAAAAACCTGTTTCTGCGTGCAGAAGTGTTGAACCTCTGTCAAGGCGGCCGATAATGGCCGTATTAATTTCTTCGAAATGCTTGCTGACAATTTTGACCTGTGTCTGGGCGCTTCCGATCAGCAGAATCTTATTCAGGACGATACTGTAAATAAGGACGAGCAGTATGCCGTAAAGCACCGCTTCTTTGTCGGAAAATACAGCCTGTCCGAGCAGAATGAGGAAGTCAAAAACATAGAGCATGACGGATATATTCAGTCCGAATTTTTTATTTAAGATTAAAGGCGGAATATCCATACCGCCTGTGGAGGCACCGGCGCGGATGACGATGCCGATGGATAGACCGATCATCAGGCCGGCAAAAATAACAGATAAAAGCCGGTCTGATGTAAATTCCGCAAGAAAAGGTATTTTTTGAAAAATACCGAGAATAATCGGGTAGTAAAATGAACTGATCAGCGTTGTCAGTGCAAATCCCCAGCCGATAATTAAAGCACCCAGCGTGAACATAATGGCGTTAAATACAAATACAAAGGTTGAAATCGGCAGATGAAGGAAATGGTCTGCAATAAGACCGAGGCCGGTTGTACCGCCGGTCATCAATCCGTTGGGAAGGACAAATGTGGCAATACCAAGCGCCATAATTGTGTT
>USSL01000021.1 GCA_900557175.1 uncultured Eubacteriales bacterium | reverse complement strand
TATTTCTGCGACATTTCTTCTGCCTGTTCTTCTGTAAGAAAATGTCCGATCGGTTTGGACGGACAGGCAAAAGCTGGATCATGTTCATCCACACGTACTTGTGTGATCATAGTTGCGACAGGAATATCGGTGATATTGCGATTTAAGAGCTCTTCACGGAGAGCGTTCTGCAGATCATAGCCGATATAAGCTTGGCTCATGGCAACACAGACAGAAAGAGGGGTATTGGGCTGGTGTGCATCTTCGTGAGTCAGGGCGAGCATTGCGTTGTTGACCATTCCTACCTGAGGGCCATTTCCATGAGCAATCACAACTTCACATCCTTCCTCGATCAGATCAACGATGGCGTGCGCTGTGATCTTGACAGCTGCCATCTGTTCCGGAAGGGTATTGCCCAGGGCGTTTCCGCCCAGGGCGATGACAATTCGTTTCTTCCTTGTCATATCTATTCCTCCCTGATTGATGCGATTGTTTCTACCTCACATAAAACTCCTTTTGGCAGATCTTTTACAGCAACGCAGGATCGCGCCGGTTTGCCTGTAAAATATTTTGCATAGATTTCATTGAATGCAGCAAAGTCTTTCATATCTGCAAGGAAGCAGGTTGTTTTTACGACGTCGGTAAAGGAAGCGTTCTGGCTTTCAAGCAGTGCGGCTACATTTTTCATGACCTGTTCGGTCTGTTCCTCGATCGTCGTTCCGACAACTTCTCCTGTTTCTGGAGAAAGTGGAATCTGACCGGAGAAAAATGCAAGTCCGCTGCAGACGATTCCCTGAGAATAAGGTCCGATTGCTGCCGGTGCATTTTTGGTTTCTACATATTTTAGCATAGCTTAGTCCCTCCTTGAATATAATCCATTTCGTATCGTGTTCTAGTATAACAGGTTTTACTCAAAAACTCTAGGTGTGGATTTCTCTTCCAGCTTCTTTAAGATATCAGCAGGATCTGCAAATTTTGCAAGAAAGATCATGGCTGCGATGATATACGGTTTGTAGCTGGCTTCTTTATAAAGTGGTGTTCTGTAGCGGTCGAATACGCTGGCATCGACTTCACCGGATTCGCAGCTGACACCTGTGATATCTGCAGGCAGACAGTGCAGGTAGAGCGCGTTACCGTCTTTGGTCGTCTTCATCAGTTCTTCTGTACAAGCCCAGTCTTTGTGCTGTGCGTTCTGTTCCAGAAGTTCTTTTTCCAGAGCATCGATTCCCGCAAAGTCACCGTTTCCATATAATTCAGTACGTTTTTCCATGGCAGCAAACGGCGCCCAGCTCTTTGGATAAACGATGTCGGCATCTTTGAAAGCTTCTGCCATATTGTTGGTCTTTGTGAAAGAACCGCCGGATTTTTTCGCATTTTCGGCAGCAACAGCCTCCACTTCCGGGAAGACTTCATATCCTTCCGGATGTGCCAGTACAACGTCCATTCCAAAACGTGTCATCAGTCCGATCACACCCTGTGGAACAGAGAGCGGTTTTCCGTAGGAAGGAGAGTATGCCCAGGACATGGCGATCTTCTTGCCTTTCAGATTCTCGACACCGCCGAATTCATGGATGATGTGCAGCATATCGGCCATTGCCTGTGTCGGATGGTCGATGTCGCACTGCAGGTTGACAAGTGTCGGTTTCTGCTGAAGAATCCCGTCTTTGTGTCCTTCTGTCACAGCATCTACGACTTCGTGCATATAAGCATTTCCTTTTCCGATGTACATATCATCACGGATTCCGATGACATCTGCCATGAAAGAAATCATGTTGGCTGTCTCACGAACCGTCTCACCATGCGCAATCTGCGATTTTCCTTCATCCAGATCCTGCACCTCAAGTCCGAGCAGGTTACATGCGGAAGCAAATGAGAAGCGGGTACGTGTGGAATTGTCACGGAATAAAGAGATTCCGAGTCCGCTTTCAAATACTTTTGTGGAGATGTTGTTTTCTCTCATAAAACGGAGTGCGCCTGCCAGTGTAAATACTGCTTCCAGTTCGTCGTCTGTTTTTTCCCAGGTCAGGAAAAAGTCAGAGTTGTACATGTCTTTGAAGTTGAGTGCGTTCAGTTTATCGATGTAATCCTGTAATGTTTTCATAGTGTGATTCCTCCATATACTCAGGCTGTGCCTGTTGTGTTTCTTGTTATTTTGAAAGTTTATTTACAATATAAAGTCGGCAGTGCAGCGTAAACAGCGGCACATACTACCAGGTCTGCCTTCCAGGTCTTTTCATTTGGTGCATGAGCCTGTGCTTCTGCTCCAGGACCAAATCCGATACAAGGAATGCCGTTTCGTCCCATGATGGAAACGCCGTTTGTAGAGAACGTCCATTTGTCAGTCAGTGGGCGGGCTTTTCTCATCTTAGCAGTCTCTGGTGTTCCAATCCTTTCTTCTCCGTAAAGTCCCTTGTAGGCTTCTTCCAGAGCTTTTGTGACTTTGTGGTCTTTTGGAATGACCCAGGTCGGGAAGTAGCATTCGATCGGATATACCAGTCCGGTATAGGATGGTCTGTCATAGTTGTACATGGAAACCGTTACATCCTCCCCATATTTCTGTACGCTTGGAAGTGCACGGATCTCATCCAGACAGCTTTCCCATGTCTCTCCGGCAGTCATACGGCGATCCAGAGAAACAGAGCAGGAGTCTGCAACCGCACAGCGGCTTGGAGAAGTGAAGAAAATCTCAGAAGTTGTGATGGTACCCCGTCCTAAGAATCTTGCTTCTTCCCATTCCGGATTATATGTTTCATCCAGCATTTTTACGAGTCCTTTGATTTCAGTTGTCTCTTCGGCATCGTTTTCGTTCAGTGCACGGACATCCTGCAGGATATCAGCCATCTTGTAGATTGCATTGTCGCCGCGCTCAGGTGCTGAACCGTGGCAGGAAACACCTTTAACGTCGATGCGGATTTCCATACGGCCTCTCTGGCCTCTGTAAATGCCGCCGTCTGTAGGCTCTGTTGAGACAACAAATTCCGGACGGATTTTGTCTTCGTTAATAATATACTGCCAGCAAAGACCGTCGCAGTCCTCCTCCTGAACTGTGCCGACAACCATAATCTTGCAGCCTTCAGGAATAAGATTTAAGTCTTTCATGATTTTAGCGCCGTATACGGAAGATACGATACCGCCGCACTGGTCGGAAACACCGCGGCCGCCGATTTCTGTCTCTGTCTCATAGCCTTCATACGGATCAAAAGTCCAGTTTTCAATATTACCGATACCAACAGTGTCGATATGTGCGTCGTAAGCGATAATCTTATCGCCTGTGCCCATGTAACCGATGACATTGCCCTGAGGGTCAATTACAACTTCGTCAAATCCGACTTTTTTCATCTCAGCGGCGATTGTGTCAATGTGGGCTTTCTCATCACAGCTTTCGCCCGGATTCTTAACGATAGCACGTAAGAATGCTGTCATTTCTTTTTCGTAGCCCTGTGCGGCTTCCTTAATTTTGTTGTAGTCTGGCATGAATAATTCCTCCTTAAAATAAATACATTATCAGTTTTTTATTTAATATCAGCAAACGGTTCTTTGTCAGAGCCGCATAAGCCTTCCCATGTAATTTCATGATAGCGGTCAGGATCTGTATCGCCCTCAGATGAAACGAGCAGAACTTCTGAGTTTTCATCAAGTTCAAGTGCTTCCTTAAGGTCTTTGTATTCCGGACGTGTCATAATGGCATGAACAAGTCCGAGTGTGACGGAACCGGATTCGCCGGAAATCACCTGTTTGTCGCCGCGAAGCGGTGAACCGTAAATACGTGTGCCGTTGGCGCTTACCCAGTCAGGGCAGGAAACAAAAGCGTCTGCATGGTTTCTTAAAATATCCCATGAAACTGTATTTGCTTCGCCGCAGGCAAGCCCTGCCATGATTGTCAGCATGTCGCCTGTTACATCGACGCGGCTGCCGTCCTCCTGCATTGCGGAGCGGTAGAGGCAGTCTGCCGCATTGGCTTCAACAACAACCATCTTCGGCGGATTTTCTTTAAAACGGTTTGCAAAGTAGCCGATGACTGCGCCTGCAAGTGAGCCGACGCCGGCCTGAATAAAGATGTGTGTCGGACGGCTGCCGTCTTCTTCAAGCTGCTTGTCAGCTTCTGTGGCAAGTGTGCCGTAGCCCTGCATAATCCATGTAGGGATTTCTTCATAACCTTCCCATGCAGTGTCCTGAACCATAATGCCGTGCTCGGTTGCCTCAGCTTCTTTGGCTGCAAGGCGTACACATTCATCATAGTTTAAATCTTCAATAGTGACTGTGGCATTTTCTCTGGCAATATTATCGAGACGGGTTTTTGTTGTGCCTTTCGGCATTCTTACAACACATTTCTGTCCTAATTTGTTGGCTGCCCATGCAACGCCGCGGCCGTGATTGCCGTCGGTTGCCGTAAAGAATGTTGCCTGTCCGAATTCCTCCCTTAATTTATCGGATGTCAGTACATCGTAGGACATCTCGCTGACATCTCTGCCGAGCTGCTGTGCGATATATCTTGCGATGGCGTATGAACCGCCCAATACTTTAAATGCATTTAAGCCAAAACGGTAGGATTCGTCTTTTACATAAAGACGTTTTAATCCGAGATGCTTTGCAAGATTTGAAAGCGGCGTCAGCGGCGTCACTGCGTACTGAGGGAAGCTTCTGTGAAAGCTGCCTGCTTTCTGCATTTCTTCAACTGACATATTTTCAACCTGTTTGTCATCGCTTTTTGCAATGTGATTCAGAGTCCATTTAATCTCTGCTGCCATGATTTTCTCCTCCTTATTAAAAATACACGACTATTTGTTAATATCTACATAACTGTAGAGGGTGTACTTGGAAATACCGAAGTACTTTGCGACTTTGTCGCCGGATTTTGTAATCAGAAAGGCACCTGCATCATTGAGAAAATTAATTGCTTTGATTTTTTCCTCTTTTGTCATCAGAGGTACGGGTACACCGACAAGTGCGACCGATTGTTCAATCAGCTGGTCTAAAAGATTGTTGACATCGGGCGTAATAATCTTCGGAGCGCCCTTTCCATTTTCCTCCTTGTCTTCAGGGGAAGTGCAGGAAACAAGACTGCGTATACTGTTCTCAAAAGCGAGAAGGTTTGTGATGTCAAAATTAATGGAAAGAATATATCGCGGTGTATGATTTTCATCATGAATATAAATGGTACTTGATTTTAAAATTCTTCCATCTTCTGTGCGTGTCAGATAAGAAAGCTTATCAGACAAATGACCGTCACTGTGCTTGATGGCATTTAATACGGCGCCGGACGGACCGTCGCCGACCTTTCGCTTTGTGACGTGACCGTTCACGATAAAAACGACTGAGTTTTCATTATGAAGGTCGTGGATCAGAACCTCACAGTTGTCTCCGAAATGTGCCGCGATTGCCGAGGCAATCTGTTTCAATGTTGTCAATGTGTAATCTGTCATAAATTGTACCTCCTTTGCAGGAACCTTTCTTGGTCTCTCTAAACTCATCATAGCATAAAATTTTAGAAATGCAATAGAAAAATACAAAAAAATTGTTTTTACCTAAAAAATTTTTGTATCGAGTTAGAAACAAAAATATTTTTGATAAAAAATTTTTCATTTTGCGAAAAAATTTTTAAAAAGTAGTTGTATATTATGAGTAATGATGATAAAATGATTTTAATGAAAGATACATTTAGCAAGAGTGCATAATTTGTAAAATATAATGTACTTTTGAACTGTAAAAAAATTCAAAAAATTTTTTGGCTAAAACCGGTGCGGTCTCTCTGATTTTTTTGCCGGAAGATGTCAGAAGATGAGAATGGTACTTTCATAATGTTTATAACAATACATAGGAAAACGGGTTAAAACCCAAAGGGCAGGAGAATATAAAATGAGTAAAAAAACAAGTTCGGCCCAAAGCGAGTTGTTTAAGCTGGATGGGCATCCGGGACCGGCTCAGGCATTTCCCCTGGCGCTTCAGCATGTTGTGGCAATGATTGTAGGCTGTGTGACGCCGGCAATTATTGTTTCGGGGGTGGCAGGTCTGTCGCCGGAGGATTCAATTATATTAATTCAGGCAGCGCTCGTGATGTCGGCGCTGACAACATTTTTGCAGTTATATCCTAATAGGAAAGAAAGGCGGCTTTAGAATCGGTTCAGGACTTCCGATGATCATGGGCATCAGTTTTGCCTATGTGCCGACAATGCAGGCGATTGCCGGTGAGTTTAATGTGGCGGCGATTCTCGGCGCGCAGATTGTTGGCGGTATCATCGCAGTAATTGTCGGTCTGTTTATTAAACAGATACGAAAGTTCTTTCCACCGTTAATTACAGGTACAGTTGTTTTTGCGATTGGTCTCTCTCTTTATCCGACAGCAATTAACTACATGGCCGGCGGCATAGGAAGTGAAGATTACGGTTCATGGCAGAACTGGCTTGTGGCTTTTGTAACACTGGCGATTGTGACTGTCCTAAATCATTTCGGCAAAGGTATTTGGAAGCTTGCTTCTATATTAATTGGTATTCTTTGCGGTTATGTTGTTGCGCTGATGTTTGGTATGGTTGATTTTTCTTCACTTTCAACAGCGTCATGGTTCCAGCTGCCGCAGCTGATGCACTTCGGTATTGAATTTGAACCATCAGCCTGCATTGCCATCGGACTTTTGTTTGCCATTAACGCCATTCAGGCAATCGGCGACTTTTCGGCGACAACAACCGGCGGTATGGACAGGATGCCAACAGATGATGAGCTGCACAGCGGTATTGTCGGTTACGGCGTCAGCAATATTTTATGTGCATTTTTCGGGGGCCTTCCGACAGCGACATACAGTCAGAATGTTGGCATTGTCGGTTCCACGAAGGTTGTGGCAAAAAGAGTTTTTGGAATCGCTGCATCAGTGCTTCTTATTGCGGGCCTGATTCCGAAGTTTTCATCACTTTTAACAACAATTCCATATTGCGTTTTAGGCGGTGCCACCGTTTCGGTATTTGCCTCCATCGCAATGACAGGCGTGAAGCTGATTACAGCGGCGCCAATGGATTTTAGAAATACAACAATCGTCGGTCTTGCGATTGCGCTTGGTATGGGTATTACTCAGGCGAGCGCAGCGCTTGCTTCCTTTCCTGACTGGGTAACAACAGTTTTCGGAAAATCTCCGGTTGTTGTGGCAACAATGACAGCGGTCGTATTAAATCTGATACTTCCAAAGGCTAAAGAACAGGAAGAAACGAAAAAATAAAGGAATCATTCTATAATATAAGGAAAGAAGGGACTCATATGATTATCGTAGGAAATGGTAAATTAGTGACAAGGGACAATGCGATGCCTTTTATCGCCGACGGCGCGGTTGTGATGGACGGACCTGTCATTGTCAAGGTCGGAACAACGCAGGAGATGAAACAGGCTTATGCGGATGCAGAATTTATTGATGCAAAAGGCGGCATTATTATGCCGGCATTCATTAATACACATGAACATATTTACAGTGCAATGGCAAGAGGCCTGAGCATTAACGGCTACAATCCGAAAGGATTTTTAGATATTCTTGATGGTCAGTGGTGGACAATTGACAGAAAACTGACACTGGCACAGACAAAGTACAGTGCGATGGATACGATGATCTCATGTATCAGAAATGGTGTGACGACAATATTTGATCATCATGCCAGCTTCGGACATATTAAAGGCAGCTTATTTGAAATTGCTGATGCGGCGAAAGAACTTGGTGTCCGCGCATGCCTTTGCTATGAAGTTTCAGACAGAGACGGCAGGGACAAAGCGCGCGAGTCGGTGATGGAAAATGCGGAATTTATTAAATATGCCCTTAAAGATGATACGGATATGATTGCAGCAATGATGGGTATGCACGCCCAGTTTACAATTTCCGACGAGACGATGGCGCTGGCTGCGGCCAATAAGCCGGATGAGGTCGGCTATCATATTCATGTGGCTGAGGGCATTGAGGATTTGCATGATTGTCTTAAAAAATATGGCAAGCGCATTGTAGACCGTCTGATGGACTGTAATATTCTCGGCGAAAAGACATTGCTTGGCCACTGTATTTATATCAATCCGCACGAGATGGATTTAATCAAAGAAACAAATACGATGGTTGTTCATAATCCTGAATCTAATATGGGTAATGCCTGCGGTTGTCCTCCGACGATGGAGCTTGTGCACAGAGGCATTGTGACAGGCCTTGGTACGGATGGTTATACCCATGATATGACAGAGTCCTATAAAGTGGCTAACGTTTTACATAAACATCATTTGTGCGATGCCAATGCGGCATGGAGTGAAGTGCCGAAGATGCTTTTTGAAAATAATGCGGTTATTGCGAACCGTTATTTCAAGAAACCGCTTGGCGTTCTGAAGGAAGGCGCGGCTGCAGATGTCATTGTTGTCGACTATGTTGCGCCGACACATTTGGATGAAAATAACATTAACGGTCATATTCTTTTCGGTATGACCGGCAGGGATGTTGTGACAACAATCGGTAACGGTAAAGTGCTTATGAAGGACAGGGAAGTAAAGGTTGCCGACGTTTCAGAAGTTTACGCAAAATGCAGAGAAGAATCCGCGAAATTGTGGAAAAGTATTAACGGATAAACCATCATAGTGGATAAGAGGAGGATAAAACATGAGTGATATAATGACATGTATGCCTTTTGAGCAGTTATTGAACTGGGTTATTAAGGAGCATGATACAAAAAATACAGTGTTTGGCGTTCACAGACCATATGTGGCAGATCAGGGAAAGACGCTTACAATTTTTGAGCGTGCGCTTGAAACACCGGTAGGTCCGGCAGCGGGGCCGAACAGCCAGCTCGCACAAAATATTGTGGCTTCTTATTATGCAGGCAGCCGTTTCTTTGAGCTTAAAACAGTGCAGATGATGGACGGCGCCGAACTGGCAGCCTGTGTCAATAAGCCTTGTATTAAGGCGGATGACGAGTGCTACAACTGCGAGTGGTCCACGGAACTTTATGTGCCTCAGGCGCAGGACGAATATATTAAAGCATGGTTTTTACTGGCATTTATGGCAAAGGAGTACGGCCTCGGCAGTATGACAGGTTTCCAGTTTAACATCAGTGTCGGCTATGACCTTGCAGGTATTAAATCCGAAAAGATTGATACATTTATTGAAAATATGAAGGATGCTTCAGACACGGCTGTATTTAAGGAGTGCAGGGAAGTTCTTCTTAAATATGTGGGACAGTTTAAGCATGTGACAAAAGAAGATATTGAAAATATTTCACCGTTTGTTTGTAATTCAGCGACAATTTC
Organism: uncultured Eubacteriales bacterium; assembly: GCA_900557175.1. GTDB lineage: Bacteria > Bacillota > Clostridia > Lachnospirales > Lachnospiraceae > Scybalocola_A. The sequence goes on along the minus strand of USSL01000021.1, from coordinate 5,581 downwards.
CACACTTCACGGCTGTCCGCCGCAGGAAATCGAGAGTATTGCAAATTACCTTCTGACAGAGAAGCATATGCATACATTTATTAAGTGCAACCCGACTTTATTAGGCTATGATTTTGCCCGTGAACGGTTAAATCAGATGGGCTATGACTATATTGCTTTCGGTCGTTTTCATTTTGAGGATGACCTTCAATATGTGGATGCTGTGCCGATGCTTCAGCGTCTTATGAAGCTGGCTGATGAAAAGCAGCTTGAATTTGGTGTGAAGATTACAAATACATTTCCTGTTGATGTGAAAGCCGGAGAGCTTCCGAGTGAAGAAATGTATATGTCAGGAAAATCGCTTTATCCGCTGTCAATCGCCCTTGCAGCGAAGCTTTCAAAGGACTTTGACGGTAAGCTGCGCATCGCTTACTCCGGCGGTATTGATGCCTTTAATATCGAAAAAGTTGTATCTGCAGGCATCTGGCCTGTGACAGTTGCGACAACAATATTAAAGCCGGGCGGTTATCAGAGATTAAAACAGATGGCAGAAATTACAGATACGCTTGGTTTGTCAGCGTTTAAGGGCGTTGATATTAAAGCGCTTGAGGCTGTGGCAGAATCGGCGGTGACAGATAAACATCACATAAAATCTGCAAAGCTTCCGAAGTCGCGCAAATCGGACAAAAAAGTACCGCTCATTGACTGTTATACAGCGCCTTGCGAGGATGCCTGTCCAATCCACCAGGAAATTTCCACTTATGTGAAGCTTGCCGGTGAAGGCAAATATGAAGAAGCCTTAAAAGTTATTTTAAACAGAAACGCACTGCCGTTTATTACGGGAACAATTTGTGCCCATGACTGTCAGAGCCATTGTACAAGAGGTTTTTATGAGACAGCGGTGCAGATCCGCGATACAAAGCTTGTATGTGCCGAAAATGCTTTTGATCAAGTGCTTGCCGGTGTGAAGGCCGGAGATGTTTGCAAAAAACGTGTCGCTGTTGTCGGCGGCGGCCCTGCCGGTATGGCGTCTGCATTCTACCTTGCACGCATGGGCGCTGATGTGACAATTTATGAAAAAAGAGATCGTCTCGGCGGTATCGTCAGTGCAGTGATTCCTGATTTCCGTATCAATGATGCGGTTGTGGCAAAAGACGCAGCCCTTCTTGAAAAGCTTGGCGTGAACATTTTATATAACACAGAGGCGCCGGAAGTTTCAAAGCTTCGCAGTCAGTATGACGCTGTTGTCCTTGCAGTCGGCGCTTACAAGCGCGGCGAACTTTCCCTTGACGGCAAACAGGCTGTCAATGCCCTCGAATTTTTAGAACAATTCAACAGCACAAAGGGCAATGTTGATTTAGGCAAAAATGTTGTTGTCATCGGCGGCGGAAATACAGCGATGGATACGGCAAGAGCAGCAAAGCGATGCGCCGGCGTCGAGCACGTTTATCTCGTATACAGAAGAACAAAACGTTATATGCCTGCAGATGAGCATGAGCTTTATCTTGCAATGGATGACGGCGTTGAGTTTAAGGAACTGCTCGCACCGGTGAAGATGGAAAATGGCAGGCTTGTATGTCAGGTGATGACACTGGGCGCTATGGACGAGAGCGGCAGAGCAAGTGTATGCAAGACAGACGAAATCGTTGAAGTGCCTGCAGATACAGTCATTGCCGCTGTCGGCGAGAAGGTTCCGACAGATTTCTATGAAGCAAATGGTATCAATACAGATGAAAAGGGACGGCCGCTGACAGACAACAATCTTCAGACAAATGTTGAAGGTGTCTATGTTGTCGGCGACGGCTTATACGGTCCGTCACTTGTTGTTAAAGCTATGGCACATGCCATTACAGTGACTGAGGCGATTGCGGGCAGAGAAATTTCAGGTTCTATGAATCAGGAGCAGAATCCGGAAGATATTTACAAGAAGAAAGGTATTCTTGCGGAAGCCGGCAAAAAGGAAGCCGACAGATGTCTGGCATGTTCGAGCGTCTGTGAAAACTGTGTGGATGTTTGTCCGAACCGTGCCAATATCTCAATCAAGGTTGCCGGCATGACAAAGGCACAGGTTATTCATGTGGATTATATGTGTAACGAGTGCGGCAACTGTAAGAGCTTCTGTCCGTATGCAAGTGCACCTTATCTGGATAAATTTACTTTATTTGCAAATGAAGCCGATATGGCAGACAGTAAAAACGAAGGCTTTACAGTGCTTGACAGAGAAAAAGTAAGCTGTAAGGTACGTCTGTGCGGCGATGAATTTGTCTGGACAAAGGGTGAAGAAACAAAGCTTACAAAGGAATTGCAGATGCTCATTGAAGCAGTGTGCAGTGATTACGCATATCTTATTCCGTAATAAAGGCGGGGGCAGAGCTTTGCCCCTTCCGATATCATAAGATGCAGACATAGAAATAAAAAAGAAAGAGGGCATTTGGTATGAAACGTTTATTTTGCGGAGGAACAGTAGTAAGTGCGGCGGAAGTGAAAAAGAAAGATGTTTTGACTGAGGACGGCGTGATTGTTGAAATCGGGGAAAATATTGAGGCGGCAGATGCCGAAATTGTTGATGTGACAGGAAAATATTTATTTCCGGGCTTTATAGACGGTCATACCCATATGGACCTTGAGGTTTCCGGGACAGTGACGGCAGACGGTTTTGAAACAGGAACAAAGGCCGAGCTGGCCGGGGGAACAACGTGTATTGTTGATTTTGCCACTCAAAATAAAGGGGAGAGTCTGGCATTTGCTTTGGAACATTGGCATAAGAAAGCGGATGGGCGCGCAAGCTGCGATTACGCCTTTCATTTGGCGCTTTCGGATTGGAACGAGGCAGTGAAAAAGGAACTTGAGACGGTTGTAGCGTCCGGTATCCGTTCCTTTAAATTATATACGATTTATGATGCGATGGTTGTTGACGATAAGGCAATTTATGAAATATTATCCTGTCTTAAAAAACTGGGCGGTATCGCCGGCATCCACTGCGAAAACAGAGGCATGATTGATGCGAGGCTGGATGAAGTTTTAGAAGAAAAGGGCAGCCGGAGAAATGTGGCAGATTATCCGGGAACAAGACCAGCACTTGCGGAAGCAGAAGCCATCAGCCGTATTTTAAAAATCGCAAAATGCGTGGATACGCCTGTCATTATTGTTCATTTAAGCTCAAAGGAGGGCTATGAGGAAATATGCCGCGCCCGCGAGAAGGGACAGACGGTTTATGTGGAGACGTGCCCGCAGTATCTTTTAATGGATGAACAGCGGTATATGGGCGGAGATAATGCCGAAAACAGAAAATATATGATTGCACCGCCCCTGCGGACGAAGAAGGATAATGAAGTTTTATGGCAGGCGCTGTCAGAAAATCAGATTTACACCGTGGCGACAGATCATTGCAGTTTTACAATGGCGCAAAAAAATATGGGCGCCGACGATTTTTCAAAAACGCCTTGCGGTATGCCGGGAGCAGAGGAACGGCCGGCGCTTATCTATCATTTTGGTGTTGGTCAGGGGAGAATCACACTGGAACAGATGTGCGCGCTTTTGTCAGAGCACCCGGCAAGACTTTATGGGCTTTATCCTAAAAAGGGTGTTATTGCCGAAGGCAACGATGCAGATATTGTTGTATGGAATCCGAAGACAGAGTGGACGCTTCGTGCAAAAATGCAGCAGTCTGCCTGTGATTACAGTCCGATGGAAGGGACAGCGCTTACAGGCAGGGCTGAGCAGGTTTATTTAAGGGGAACATTGGCGGCAGAAAACGGGAGAATTCTGGCTGCAGGTCTTGGCAGGTATATGACAGCCCTTAAATCATAAGGAAAGTAATTAAGAAGGTGAAGATATGTATACATTGAACGTGAATGGTAAGACGGTGACGACAGAGAAGAAACAATCGCTGCTTCGCTTCCTTCGCGATGAGCTGCACCTGACGTCTGTGAAGGACGGCTGCAGCCAGGGCGCCTGCGGCGCCTGTACAGTCATTATTGACGGTGAAACATATAAATCATGTGTACCGACAACAGATAAACTGGAGGGTAAAAAAATTATTACTGTGGAGGGCCTTACAGAATGGGAGCAGAAGGTTTACACTTACGCTTATGGCGAGGCCGGCGCGGTACAGTGCGGTTTTTGTATTCCGGGAATGGTCATGTGTACGAAAGCATTGCTTGATAAAAATCCGGATCCGACAGAAGATGATATTAGATATGCGTTGAGAAACAACTATTGCCGTTGTACAGGCTATGTTAAAATTATTGCGGCAGTACGTCTGGCGGCAAAGATTATGCGCGAGAGCCGGATACCCCAAAAAGGCGCCGACGATTGGAAGATGGGATCCAGAGTGCATCGCCTTGATGTTGAAGAAAAGGTGCTCGGTTACGGAAAATATCCGGATGACTTTTATATGGACGGTATGTGTTACGGCTCGGCGCTTCGCAGTAAGTATCCGAGAGCCAGAGTGCTGTCTGTAGATACTGAAAAAGCAAAGAAGCTGCCGGGTGTTGTTGCTGTTGTGACGGCGGATGATATTCCGGGAGAAAATAAAATCGGTCATATTAAGCACGATCAGTATACATTGATTCCGGTCGGGGGGCTGACACATTATCTCGGCGATGCCATTGCACTTGTGGCGGCCGTGGATATGGAGACGGCCGAAAAGGCAAAGAAGCTGATTAAAGTGGAATATGAAGTGCTGCCGGCGGTTCACAATATTGAGGAGGCAAGGGCTGAAAATGCACCGAGAGTTTTCGACGAGGCAGAAACGAATGTGCAGTCGCATAAGATTGTCAACCGGGGAAATGCAAGGGAAGCGATTGCAAATGCAAAATATGTGATTACAAAGCATTTTGAAACGCCGTGGACGGAACATGCATTTTTGGAACCGGAGTGCGCGGTTTCATATATTGATGACGAAGGTTATGTCATGATTATTTCAGCAGACCAGTCGGCTTACTGTACATACAGCGAGTGCAGCCTTATGCTTGGCACAGATAAGGTAAAGGCGCAGAATGCCCTTGTGGGCGGCGGTTTTGGCGGTAAAGAGGATATGTCTGTGCAGCATCATGCGGCGCTTCTGACATATGTGACGCGCCGTCCGGTAAAAATGCGGCTGACAAGAGCTGAATCGCTGCTTGTTCATCCGAAACGCCATCATTTTGAGATGGATTTTACGATGGGCTGTGATGAAAATGGTAAAATTTTAGGTGTCAGGGCAGCGGTTGTATCTGATACGGGCGCATTTGCATCGCTGGGCGGTCCGGTGTTAGAGCGTGCCTGCACTCATGCGGCAGGACCGTATGCCTATGAAAACTTTGAAATTGAAGGGACAGCTTATTATACAAATAATCCGCCGGCCGGTGCGTTCAGAGGCTTTGGCGTGACGCAGACATGTTTTGCGACAGAAACGCTTTTAAATATGATGGCAGATAAGGTTGGAATCACACCGTGGGAAATCCGTTACCGCAATGCTATCCGTCCGAATGGTGTGCTACCAAACGGACAGATCGTTGACGATTCGACAGGTCTTGTTGAAACACTGGAAGCTATTAAGGAAGATTACGATGCGGCATGGTATGCGGGAAAACCGGTTGGTATTGCATGTGCCATGAAA
>USSL01000020.1 GCA_900557175.1 uncultured Eubacteriales bacterium | reverse complement strand
CGCCGGAAATTGAAATTTTTAGGGGCTACTGGCTGATTTCATGGTTCAAAAAGGAGTTTGCCCAAAAAGAGGTCATGGAGGCTATTGACCTTAAAGTATCGCCGGAGGAAGTTTTAAATAAGCGGCTTAAAGAAATACCGGCGGGCAGCGATGGTCTTGTCCTGCAGCCATATTTTACACCGAATCTGACGATGCCGGAGGCAAAGGGGGCAGTCATCGGACTTTCGGATGTTCATACAAGAATCCATCTGTATCGTGCGATTATTGAGGGCATTAACTTTGCGCTGATGGATGGGCTGCGCCATATGGAAAAGCGGGGCGGTTTTAAGTTTGAAGAAATCCGCGTCGGCGGCGGGGGCGCCCAAAGCAGCGAAATATGTCAGATTACGGCAAATATGTTCGGCCTTCCGGTCATCAGAACCCAGACGCATGAGGTTTCGGGCATCGGCAGTGCCATCCCGGCCTTTGTGTCATTAGGCGTCTTCAAAAATTATAGGGAAGCTCTGACGGCGATGGTACACAAAAAAGATATTTTTAAGCCGGACAGACGCCAGCATGAAATTTATCAAAGACTTTATGAGGATGTTTATAAACAGATTTATCCGAAGCTGGCCGGCATTTATGAAAAAATGAGTGATTTATAGGAGGGGTACGCCCCTCCTATTGTTGTGATACAGGAAGCTTTTACAAAACAGTCTGCGAGCCGTCTGTGCAATGTATAATCTTTTGCGAAGCATAGCCTTTTTTGGCTAAATCGTGTATAATAGTGTCTGAAATATGAATTGATAAAATAGTATGAAAGGCAGTAAGGATATGAAAAAGTCTTATATGAAGGTCAGGGAATATTTGTGGAATAAGCTTTATGCCGGTGAATTTAAGGCCGGAGATAAGATCCCTTCTGAGCGTGAGCTGGCAGAACTGCTGCAGATCAGCCGAAATTCTGTCCGGGAAGGCTTAAAGACGATGGAAAATCTCGGCGTGATTGAGACTCAGCACGGGGCAGGTAATTTTATTTGCCGTAATTTTGATAAAACACTTCGGGACGTGATGACCTTTATGTATATTTTAAATCACCGGAGTAATGAACAAATCACAGAATTCCGTTATGGACTTGAGTGGGAAGCTGTGAATCTGCTTGTCGGAAATTTAACAGATGAACAGAAGGAAATGATGCTTTCGGCATTGTTGAAACTTGAAAATGCACAGGATGAGCATGAGCGTGTCCGATGTGATAAGGCACTTCATTATTTTCTCATTGAAGCGACCGGCAATGAATATATGATTGCAAATTTCCGTGCGCTGACGAAAACGCTGGACGCCTACATTCCGAAGATGCGCTGTAAAATCATTAACGGTATGCAAAAGGATGAGGATCTGAAAAATGCCCACCGGATGATTGTGGAGGGGATTGTCGAGGGCGACAAGGAAAAAGCGCTTGTGGGACTTCAGAAGCATTTTCAATATATTATCATGTATCAGAATGATTAAATAGGGATCACTGCTCAAGGCACATTGTTATAATTGTAACGATGTGCCTTGAATTGCAATGTCAACATGCACAGTTTTTTGAAGAAAAATTGTATAATTTGAACGAAATATAATAAATATATTGACAAATCGTTTTGTTCGGTTGTACAATAAGTACATAGTTCGAAAGTGGTAGTACCAGTAGGGCCGCCGGCAGCCCTGTGGTCTGAAAAAGATTTTTAAAATCGGCAGTCAGCTGCACGACAAATTTTTTTACCTACACTGGTAGTACCACTTTGTGGATATGCATAAGGAATCAAAAGAATTTTTGATTCTGACATTATGGTTTTGTTTCTAAGGGGGAACATCTTATGCTTATGTTTTTACTTGCAATGCTTCCGATTATTTTTCTGATTATCGCGCTGAGCGGTCTGAAGATGCCGGGGTATAAAGCTTGTCCGATTGCACTTGTTATTACAATCGTTGAAGCTTTGTTTATTTGGAAGCAGGGGCCGCTTGAAGTAGCGACCGGGACACTCGAAGGCTTTGTGATGGCGATATGGCCAATCTGTCTTGTTATTGTTGCTGCGGTCTTTACGTATAACCTCGTTGTTCATACAAAGAACATGGATGTTATTAAAAGAATGCTTACATCTGTATCAAAGGATAAGCGTATTCTTGTTTTAATTATTGCGTGGGGGTTTGGCGGATTTATGGAAGGCATGGCAGGCTTCGGCACTGCAGTTGCTATTCCGGCAGGTATACTGATCGGGCTTGGATTTAATCCTTTGTTTTCCGCGATTGTCTGTCTTGTGGCAAATACAACGCCGGTAGCCTTTGGCTCAATCGGTATTCCGACAGTGACGGCTGCCAATGTGGCAGGCACCGATCCGATGCAGACGGCAGTCTATGTTGTGCTCCAGCTTTCGGTGATGGTGATTTTAGTTCCGTTTTTTGTTGTATATATGACCGGAAAGCAATGCGGCGCAAAAGGCCTTTCAGCATTTAAGGGCGTCGGCCTGATTACACTGATTTCAGGTGTGGCTTTCGTTATTCCGCAGTTTTTAACGGCAAAGTTTGTGGGCGCCGAGCTTCCGGCAGTCATCGGTTCTGTCATCTGCATGGCAGTGACGATTATATTTGCGAAGCTTTTGAGAAAAGGAAAGACGACAGAATTTGATATTGAATCAGAGGAGAGTTCAGAAAGTGTCAGCCTTAAAAAAGGACTTGTGGCATGGAGCCCGTTTATCCTCGTTCTTATTTTTCTTTTAGTGACATCTTCCTTAGTGCCGGCCATCAACGGACCGCTGGCATCGGTGAAGTCGAATATTCCGATTTATACCGGCGAGGGTGCGGCACCTTATACAGTGACATGGATTGCCACACCGGGCGTGCTTATTCTTATTGCAGCTTTTATCGGCGGCCTGATTCAAAAATGTCCTGTGAAGGAGATTTTTAAGGTGCTTGGTGCGACAGTAAAGCAGATGTCAAAAACAATTATTACGATTATGGCAGTGCTCGGCACAGCAAAAGTCATGGGCTACAGCGGCATGACACAAAATATTGCAGATTTTATTGTCAGTATTACCGGACGCTTTTATCCGCTTGTGGCGCCTTTGATTGGTTCCATCGGAACATTTGTAACAGGCAGTGCAACGTCAAGCAGTGTGCTTTTTGCAAAGCTTCAGTACAGCACGGCAGTGACGCTGGATATGAATACAACGTGGATGGTTGCGGCAAATACAATTGGCAGTACGGCCGGAAAGATTATTTCACCGCAGAGTATTGCAGTTGCGGCGGCGGCGACAGATACAGTCGGCCAGGAAAGCAAGATGCTGACCGGTGTTATTAAATATTATATTATTTTTATTATTATTTACGGACTTGTTGCCTACTTTGGCATGAGCCTCATTTTGTAGGAGGAGAGTAACATGGCAGTCATTCAATTACCTTTCGGCAAAGAGAAAATGAGTATTACAATTCCGGATGAACGATTTAACGGAACGCTTGTATCAAAGGCGCATCAGTATAAAGCAGAGCGTCCGCAGACAGAGATTGTCAGAGAGGCGCTGGAGCATCCGATCAATTCGCCGAGATTAAGAGAGCTTGTGCAGGGCAAAAAAAATATCGTGCTTATCGCCAGCGATCATACGCGGCCGGTACCGAGTAAGGTCATTATGCCGGCAGTGCTTGATGAGATTAAGGCAGGAAATCCTGAAGCTTCATTAACAGTGCTTATTGCGACGGGCTTTCATCGTCCGACAACACGGCAGGAGCTGATTTATAAATTCGGTGAGGATATTGTTGACAGAGATGATATTCACTTTGTCATTCATCAAAGCCACAACGATGAAGATATGGTGCCGCTTGGCACATTGCCGTCCGGCGGAGCGCTGATGATCAACAAGGTTGCAGCAGAAGCAGATCTGCTTATATCAGAGGGCTTTATTGAACCACATTTCTTTGCCGGCTTTTCAGGCGGCAGAAAGAGTATATTGCCGGGTGTTTCAAGCGCAGTTACTGTGATGTCAAACCATTGTTCGGCATTTATTGACAGTGCGTATTCAAGAACAGGTATTTTGGACGGCAATCCGATACATAAGGATATGGTATTTGCGGCGGAAGCTGCGAAACTTGCTTTTATTGTCAATGTTGTGCTTGATGAAAACAAACAGGTCATTAAAGCTTATGCAGGCCATTTTGATACAGCGCACAGACAGGGCTGTGCCTTTGTTGATGAGATGTCCGGCGTCGATGCAATTCCGGCAGATATTGTGATTTCAACAAACGGCGGTTATCCGCTGGATCAAAATATTTATCAGTCAGTCAAGGGGATGACGGCTGCGGAAGCGACATGTCGTCCGGGCGGCGTGATTATTATGGTTTCAAGCTGTGTGGATGGTCACGGCGGGCAGTCACTGTACGATACATTTGCAGGCGGCAGAGATAAACAGGAAATTATGAAGCAGTTTTTAGATACGCCGATGGAAAAAACAATTCCGGATCAGTGGGAAGCACAGATTTTGTGCAGGATATTGCTGAAATATAAGGTAATTATGGTGACACAGGCGCCGCGTCAGATGGTGCTTGATATGCAGATGGATTATGCGGAAAGTGTTGATGAAGCAATTAAAATGGCAGACGCTTATCTGGGACGTAAGGATTCAAAAATTACGGTGATCCCTGATGGTGTATCGGTCATTGTAAGAAATAAAAATTAAAACGGGAGGTATATAAAAATGGCAGAAATTGTTTATAACAAAGTAACACCCGAAATCATTGAGGCGTTTAAGCAGATTGTTCCGGGCAAGGTGTATGTCAAAGATGAGATTAATGAAGATTATTTTCATGATGAAATGCCAATCTATGGTAAGGGAGCGCCGGAGGTTCTCATTGAGGGAACGACAACGGAGGATATTGCGGCCATTGTAAAGATCTGTTATGAAAACAGTATTCCGGTAATTCCAAGAGGCGCCGGCACAGGGCTCACAGGTGCGGCTGTAGCGCTTCACGGCGGCGTGATGATTGATATGTCTAAGATGAATAAAATTCTTGACTATGATAAAGAAAATTTTGTTGTTCATGTTCAGCCGGGTGTTCTGCTGAATGACCTTGCTGAGGATGCACAAAAGCAGGGACTTTTATATCCGCCGGATCCGGGTGAAAAGTTTGCGACACTGGGCGGCAATGTAGCGACAAATGCCGGCGGTATGCGCGCTGTGAAATATGGCTGTACAAGAGATTACGTGAGAGCGATGACTGTTGTACTTCCGACAGGTGAGATTATTAACCTTGGCGCGACAGTTTCAAAAACATCAACAGGCTACAGTCTTTTGAATCTGATGATTGGTTCCGAAGGAACACTCGGTATTATTACGGAGCTGACATTAAAGGTGATTCCGGCACCGAAGGAAACAATAAGTCTTATTATTCCTTATGAAAATCTTGAGGATTGTATTTCTACAGTACCGAAGTTTTTCATGAATCATCTTCAGCCGCAGGCACTTGAATTTATGGAAAAGGAAATTGTGCTTGTGTCTGAAAGATATCTCGGAAAGAATGTTTTCCCGAAAGAGGTTGACGGCGTCGATATCGGGGCATATCTGCTTGTTACTTTTGACGGCGAGGATATGGAAAGCCTTGAGGAAATCGCAGAGAAGGCTGCGGAGGTTGTCCTTGAGGAAGGTGCAGTGGATGTTTTAGTTGCGGACACACCGGCAAAGAAAAAAGAGGCATGGGCGGCAAGAAGTACCTTCCTTGAAGCGATTGAGGCGGAGACAAAGCTGCTTGATGAGTGCGACGTTGTTGTTCCGGTCAATCAGATTGCAAATTATCTGACTTATGTGAAGTCACTTCAGGACAATTATGATTTTGTAATTAAGAGTTTCGGTCATGCAGGCGATGGCAACCTTCATATTTATACATGTGCAAATGATATGGACGAGGCAGAGTTTAAACGCCAGGTTGCAGAGTTTATGGAAATTATTTATAAGAAAGCGGCAGAGTGCGGCGGCCTGATTTCCGGCGAACACGGCATCGGTTATGGCAAGATGGATTATCTCGCAGACTTTGCAGGAGAGGCAAGTATGCGTCTGATGAGAGGCATTAAGGAAGTATTTGATCCGAAGATGATTTTGAATCCGGATAAGATTTGTTATAAGCTTTAAAAGCATTTAAACAATAATCATTTTTATAATACAACAGGAGGTAAGTTGTTATGGCATATTTAATTTCAGAAGAAGCTCAGGATTTATTACAGGATGTTAAAAATTTCTGCGAAAAGGAAGTTGTGGAGCAGTGTAAAGAATATGATGTTTCCGGCGAATGGCCGAAGGAAATTTACGATAAGGCGATTGAGCAGGGCTATCAGGCACTTGAAGTTCCTGAGGAATACGGCGGACCGGGCTTAAGCCGTGTGGATGTGGCTGCTTTGATTGAGCAGATGGCAATTGCAGACGCCGGTTTTGCAACAACGATTTCAGCCAGCGGTCTTGGTATGAAGCCGGTGCTTATCGCAGGCTCCGACGAGCAGAAAAAACGTGCATGCGACCTTATTTTGGACGGCGGCTTCGGTGCTTTCTGTCTGACAGAGCCGGGCGCAGGTTCTGATGCCGGTGCAGGTAAGACAACAGCAGTCAGAGATGGCGATGACTATGTATTAAACGGCAGAAAGTGCTTTATTACAAACGGCGGCGTTGCTTCCTTCTATTGTGTGACAGCCATGACAGATAAGACAAAAGGTGTTAAAGGCATTTCAATGTTCTTTATTGAAGCAGGCACACCGGGACTGAGCACAGGCCATGAAGAAAATAAGATGGGTATCCGTACATCCAATACATGTGATGTTGTTTTAGAGGATTGCCGTATTCCTGCAAAGAATCTGATCGGTGAGGAAGGCAGAGGATTTTCAATTGCCATGAAGACACTTGATCAGGCAAGAACATGGATGGGCTGTGTTGCCACGGGTATTGCACAGCGCGGCATTAATGAGGCGATTGCTTACGGCAAAGAAAGAATCCAGTTTGGAAAACCGATTATTAAAAATCAGGCAATCCAGTTTAAGATTGCCGATATGCAGATTAAGACAGAGACAGCCCGTCAGATGGTTGCTCATGCGCTGACAAAGATGGATATGGGACTGCCGCACAGCATGGAATCTGCCATTGCAAAATGTTATGCATCTGATATTGCAATGGAGGTTGCTTCTGAGGCCATTCAGATTTTCGGCGGCTATGGCTACAGCCGTGAATATCCTGTTGAAAAATTATTAAGAGATGCTAAGATCTTCCAGATTTTTGAGGGCACAAACGAAGTGCAGAGAATTGTTGTTGCCAATAACGTGATTGGCAAATAACGGTAAGGAGACATTATTATGGAAATATTAGTTTGTATAAAACAGGTGCCGGACGATTCTGTTGAAATCCATCTGAATCCGGCAACGGGTGCACCGGCACTTGAAAATGTAACACCGGTCGTTAATGCCTTTGATACGTATGCGCTTGAGATGGCTGTCCGCCTGAAAGAGAGTGCCGGCGGTGAGGTCACAGTTGTGTCTGTCGGCGATGAGAGTGTCAAAAATTCTCTGAAAAATTGTCTTGCCGTCGGCGCAGACAATGCTTACCTTGTGAAAAATGATAAGGCAGATGTATTGGACAGCGAGGATATGGCAAAAGCACTGGCAGAAGCAAAAGCTGAGATTGAAGCTCAGAGAGGCAAAGCCTTTGATATTGTTTTTACAGGCAAGGAGTCGACGGATTATGCGTCAAGTCAGACAGGTCTGCTGCTTGCCGCAGAGCTTTCAGTACCGGCAGCAGCCAATGTCATTGAAGTTTGCTGCAGTGACGGTACGGCAAAGATTAAACGCGAGACGGATGAAGGTTATCATATGGTAGAAGCGCCGCTGCCTTGCGTTGTCACAATTCAGAAGCCGAATTATGATCCGAGATATCCGACAATTAAGAGTAAGATGGCTGCGAGAAAGAAACCGATTACAGAGCTTGCCTCTGATACAGAAGCATCGGGAAAAATAGAAATTATCAAAGTTTATGAGCCGGCAAAGCGCGCCGCAGGTGTAAAGATTAAAGCTGAGACGCCGGAGGATGCGGTAAGTCAGGCAATTGCAATGATGAAAGAAGCAAAGGTATTTTAGGAGGGCATTAAGATGAGCAAAAATATATTCGTTTATGTAGAAACTTCTGACGGCTCTCCGGTCAGTGCCGCCTTGGAAATTCTCGGAAAGGCAAGAGCACTGGCAGATGAGAACAGCGGCAGTGTGACGGCTGCCTTAATCGGCACAGATGTTTCGGAAGCTGCAAAAACAGCAGTGGCAGCAGGTGCAGATAAAGCAGTGACCGTAAAGGCAGAGCAGTATCAGCCGGAGGTTTATGCCGTGATTTTATGTGCGCTGGCAAAAAAATACGGGGCAGATGTTGTTTTAGGTGCGGCAACATTGCCAGGCAAGGATATTTTGCCGATGGCAGCAAAACAGCTCGGCGCAGCCTGTGCGACAGATGTCATGAATATTACAGAGGATAACGGCAGACTTGTATTGACGTGTCCGGTTTATGGCGGCACTGTATTAAATGATGTTGTGCTGCACACATCACCGGTTGTGGCTACTGTTCGGGGCGGCTCTTTTGCAAAGCAGACAGATCCGGCAAGAACAGGTGAAATAATTGAGGAACAGGTTGACATTCCGGAAGCTTTATTGATGGCAAAGCTGACGGAGGCGGTCAGAGAGGTTGCTGAAACGGTTAATCTTGAGGAGGCTGACGTGATTGTGTCCGGCGGCCGCGGCATGGGCAGCAAGGAAAACTTTGCCCTTGTTAAGGAATTGGCGGATGTGCTCGGCGGCGTTGTCGGCGCGACAAGACCGGCCATTGAAGACGAATGGGTGCCGCGTTCACATCAGGTCGGACAGTCCGGCAAAATTGTTGCACCGAAGCTTTATATCGCCTGTGGTATTTCCGGCGCGACACAGCATGTTTCCGGTATGATAGGTTCCGGCTACATTGTTGCAATTAATAAAGATGAAGACGCTCCGATATTTGATGTTGCCGATGTGGGCATCGTCGGAGATGCCATAAAAGTGCTTCCTTTACTGATTGAAGAAGTAAAGAAAATCAAAGCACAGTAAATAAGCCATGCAATCCATTTTTTATATACTCCATTTAAAAACTCTGCGGTCTTGCCGCAGAGTTTTTACTATATAGTCGCTGTTTTGTTTCCATAGTTACGGAAATGATGGCCGACGCGGTGTATGATTGGTACATATAGGAAGCACAAGAAAGGAGACGATTTATGGGTGTTTATGAACAATACAAAGCAAAGCTTACAACAGCTGATGAGGCAGTAAAGGTTGTAAAGTCAGGCGATTGGGTGGATTATAGCTTCTGCGGGAATCATCCGGTGGCGCTGGATAAGGCGCTTGCACAGAGGATGATGGCCGACAGTACATTGACAGATATTAATTTCAGAGGCGGTATTGCCATGTGGCAGCCGGAGGTGACAAAGCTTCCGGACGCGCTCGGACGTATTACATGGAATTCATGGCATACATCGGCCATTGAAAGACGTTTGATGCATACCGGCTTTTGTTTCTACAATCCGCTGCGTTATTCAGAGATGCCGGTATATTACCGTGAGCATATTAAGCATGTGGATGTTGTGATGATGCAGGTGGCGCCGATGGATAAGCACGGCTACTTTAATTTTGGCCTGAATGCTTCCCAGCTTGGCGCACTCTGTGAGGTTGCTGATACGATTATTGTTGAGGTTAATAAAAATATGCCTGTGTGTCTCGGCGGCCATGATGTGAGTGTGCACATCAGTGACGTTGCGATGGTTGTTGAAGGTGATAATCCTCCGATGGGACAGCTTGCCGCAGGTGAGCCTTCAGCGGTAGATAAAGCGGTGGCAGAGCTTATTGTGCCGGAAATTCCAAACGGCGCCTGCTTACAGCTTGGTATCGGCGGTATGCCGAATGCTGTCGGTTCACTGATCGCCGAATCTGACTTAAAAGATTTGGGCGTACATACGGAGATGTACGTGGATGCTTTCGTCGATATGGCGAATGCCGGAAAAATTACAGGAAGATATAAGTCGATTGATAAAGGCCGTCAGGTATTTACATTTGCCGCAGGAACCGATAAGCTTTATAAGTATATTGATAACAATCCTGCCGTGATGGCGGCACCGGTCGATTATACAAATGATATCCGCAATATTTCTGCACTGGATAATTTTATGTCCATTAACAATGCGGTTGAAGTGGATTTATTCGGTCAGGTTGCTTCTGAGTCATCAGGTGTGCGTCATATCAGCGGCGCCGGCGGACAGCTTGATTTTGTTCTCGGTGCTTATTTGTCAAAAGGCGGCAAGAGCTTTATATGCTGTTCATCTACGGTGACAGGTAAGGATGGCACTGTGAAAAGCCGTCTTTGTCCGACCATTACGCCGGGCGGTATTGTGACGGCAACCCGTGCCAATATCCAATATCTTGTCACAGAATATGGCATGGTTGACCTTAAAGGAACGACAACATGGCAGAGAACGGAGCGTATTATTTCGGTCGCTCATCCGGATTTCAGAGATGAACTTATTAAAGAAGCTGAAAAAATGAATATGTGGAAGCTGTCTAACAAACGGTAAATGTGCGTGAGTGTCTTGAAAGCCCTCCCGTAATCAAGTATAATAAAACAAGCAGATGCTGTGCATATACTTGATTAACGGGAGGATTTTTTATGTCTGCAAATGTCAAAGATATGACGTCGGGGCGGCCGCTCCGGCTTCTTATAAGCTTTGCCCTGCCGCTGATGTTCGGCAATATTTTCCAGCAGCTTTATACGATTGTTGATACAGTTGTTGTCGGAAAAGGACTTGGGGTGAATGCACTTGCAGCGCTCGGTGCCGTAGACTGGCTGAACTGGATGGTCATCGGTGTGGCGACAGGTTTTACGCAGGGGTTTTCAATTTTAATTGCCCAGTATTTCGGGGCGAAAAAGTTTGATAATTTAAGAAAAGCTTTTGCCGCGTCGGCCGTTTTAAGCGGTATCATCGCAGTATTTACACTGATTGTCAGTCAGGCAGCTGCAAGGCCGATGCTTATTTTTTTGAATACGCCGGAATATATTATTGCGGACGCGCTTGCTTATGTGCGTGTCGCTTTTAGCGGCATTATCATTGTGATGGCTTATAATTTTCTTGCGGCGACGCTGCGGGCGCTTGGTGACAGTAAAACACCTTTAATCGCGATGGTGATTGCTGCGGCCATTAATGTTGTTCTTGATGTCATTTTTGTCATCGGACTTAATCTGGGCATTGCCAGCGCCGCAGCGGCAACGGTAATCGCACAGGCTTTTTCAGCGCTGTATTGTTTGAATGCTGTGCGTAAAATTTCTATATTAAAGGTAAAGAAAACTGATTTCAGGAGAGATTTTTTGCTGGCAGGATGTCTTTTTAAACTAGGACTTCCGATTGCCCTTCAAAATATTTTGATCGCTGTCGGCGGTCTTGTCATTCAGTCGGTCATCAACCAGTATGGTCTTCATTTCGTGGCAGGATTTACGGCAACAAATAAGCTATACGGACTTTTAGAGCTGGCAGGGATTGCTTTTGGCTTTGCTATATCCACTTATGCCAGTCAAAATATGGGCGCCCAAAAGTATGACAGGATTCCGAAGGGCGTTCACGCTTCACTGCTGATTTCTGCGGTGACATCGTCTGTGATTTCGGCCATTGTCCTTATTTTCGGGCGTCAGATATTGTCCATGTTTATTTCCGGCGCCGGTTCGGAGACAGAGATGGCGATGACGGTGGCTGTCAATTACTTAAATGTGATGGGTGTGACTTTGTTTATATTATATTTGATCCATGTTTACAGAAATGTGATGCAGGGGCTCGGCGATACGCTGATTCCGATGCTTTCGGGTGTGATGGAGCTTGTGATGAGAGTGGCGGTTGTCCTTATTCTGCCGCCGCTTATAGGCGAAACGTCGCTTTATTTTGCAGAGCTTGCCGCGTGGATCGGGGCCGATGTGCTTTTGATTGCGGCTTATAACATAAGAATGCGCGGACTTAGGAAAAAGAGCCGCGCAGAAGGCACAGGTGTCATAAGGGGGTAACAAAAGATGAATATTATTGATTTTAAAAATGCAAGCTGTAAGCACTGTTATAAATGTGTGCGTACATGCAGTGTGAAGGCCATCCGTGTCAAAAATGCGCAGGCGCAGATTATGACCGATTATTGTGTTTTGTGCGGTCATTGTCTTGAGGTCTGTCCGCAGAATGCAAAAACCTTTGCAAGCGATTTGGAGATGGTAAAGGCATTTTTAAGAGAGGGGAAGACAGTGGCGCTGTCCATTGCGCCGTCCTATCTTGGCATTTTTGATTATGAGCGGCCGGGACAGATTATATGTGCCCTAAAAAAGCTCGGTTTTACATATGTCCGCGAGACTGCCGAGGGTGCTGCCCTTGTGACGGACGCCTATCAGAAGCTTATGGACGAGGGACAGATGGAAAATATTATTACGACATGCTGTCCGAGTGTCAATGACCTTGTGGAGAAGTATTATCCTGAGCTGATTGGCGATATGGCGCCGGTCGTCTCGCCGATGATTGCTCACGGTATGCTCATGAAAAAGCTTTACGGCGATTCGGTGAAAACAGTATTTGCAGGCCCTTGTGTTGCAAAAAAAGAAGAAGCGAGAGAAGATGAGCGGACTGAAGGGTTTATTGACGCCGTTATTACCTTTGCTGAGCTTGAAGACTGGTTTGCGGAAGCGGGCATTGATGTGTTTTCATGTGAGGAAATGCCTGTGGACAATCCCGATCCGAAAATCAATCGCCTTTATCCGGTGCGAAAGGGTGTGCTGACATCGGTTGAAACGCGCGCAGGGAAAGCTCTTAATGGTCATTTGGACGGAGGCAGTGCGCCGCAGACAGCAGACAGCCGGTCAGACGGTGCGGCTTACAGAATGTTTGATATTGACGGCATGGAAAACTGCCGTGAGCTTTTTGAGGAGATGAAAGCCGGGCGGCTTAAAGGCTGTTTTATCGAAGCGAATATGTGTGAGGGCGGCTGTATTAAAGGGCCGGCTGTCAATAAGCTGAATATTTCGCGGTTTGAATCGACGATTGAAATTGAAAAACAGGTGCAGCACAGACCGGCGGAAATTTCGGATGCAGCCGCAGGGCTGAATCTGCATAAGACGTTTTATTCCAGACAGCTTCGGGACGATTTACCGACAGAGGAGCAGATACGAAAGATTTTAAAGGCGACAGGAAAGAATAATAAAGATGAAGAATTAAACTGCGGCGCCTGTGGCTATCCGTCATGCCGGGAAAAAGCAATTGCTGTATTTCAGGGGAAGGCAGAAAATGATATGTGTCTTCCGTATGCGTATGAGACAGCCAATTCAATGTCCAACGTTGTCATGGAGACGACGCCGAATATGATTCTCATTGTTGATGAGCAGCTTAAAATTATGGAGATGAACCGGAAGGCCGAGGAGGTTTTCGGTGTGGACAGAGAGACGGCCATTAAAACGATGTATGTTTTTGAAATGCTCGATGCCTCAGATTTTGAATCTGTATTAAACCGTCACACGCCGATTTACCGGAAGAAGCTTTATCTTGAAGCTTATAAAATGACGGTGCTTGAAACGATTGTGTATGTGGCAAATCTTGATGCGGCACTGGCGATTTTTCAGGATGTGACGGCAGATGAGCGGGAACTTCAAAAGCAGATGGAAACAAAGGTTGAGGTTGTCGGCATTGCCCAGGAGGTTATTGAAAAACAGATGATGGTCGCTCAGGAAATTGCGGGACTTTTAGGTGAGACGACGGCAGAAACAAAGGCGATTCTGACAAAGCTTCGCGGACTTGTACTGCCGGAGGCGGATAAGGATAAAAACCGCAGCAAGAGTAAGAGGTAGCGGCCATGAGTGTAAGTATTGATGTGGCTTGGAAAAGCCTTAATAAATATACAGAGGAACTTTGCGGTGATAAAGTTGAGATATTAAAAAAGGAAGATTCGGATGTCGTTATTTTATCTGACGGGATGGGCAGCGGCGTGAAGGCGAATATTTTAGCGACGCTCACATCTAAAATTTTAAAGACGATGTTTGCTTATGACCTGCCTATTGAGGAATCGGTGGAGATGATTGCAAAAACACTGCCTATTTGTAAGGTGCGTGAAGTTGCTTATTCGACATTTAGCATTTTGCAGATATTTCATTCCGGTGAGGCCTATCTTGTGGAATTTGATAATCCGTCCTGTATTTTTATCCGTGACGGCAAAATCGTAAAGATTCCTTTTGAGACGCGGGAAATTGAGGGGAAAACAATCCGTGAATACCGTTTTTGTGTAAAGCTTGGCGATTGTTTTGTGCTTATGAGCGACGGTACGATTTTTGCCGGCGTCGGGGAACTTTTAAATTTTGGCTGGACGTGGGACAGTATTGCAGAATATACATTAAAATGTACGAAAGACACGCTGTCTGCCGGGCGGCTTGCGGCCATGCTTTCAGACGCCTGCAACGATTTATATATGGAGCGGCCGGGCGATGATACAACGGTGGCTGTTGCCCGTGTGTTTGAGCAGCATATTGTCAATATTTTTACAGGGCCGCCGTCATCAAGAACGATGGATAAGTCTGTGATGGAAGATTTTATGGCGTCGGAGGGCAGTCACATTGTGTGCGGCGGGACGACGGCAAAGATTGCCTCCGCCTATCTGAATATGCCTGTCATTCCAAATGATGACGGCACGGCGGATGTGCCGCCGACGTCAAAAATTAAGGGGCTTGACCTTGTGACGGAAGGGGTGCTTACCCTCGGTAAGGCATTAAAGCTTTTAAAGCAGTTTGACAGCGGTGATGTGAGCGGTGAATTTTTTGATGCCATGAGTCAGTGCCTGAAGGATCTGAAGGATTTGAA
>USSL01000019.1 GCA_900557175.1 uncultured Eubacteriales bacterium | reverse complement strand
TTTCTTATAAGGAATTCTCATTTTGACTTGTACTATTTATATTCTAGCACCATATAAATATATAAATAAGTATATATTCTTACTTTCCGAAAAAAGAGATTAATAAAGTGAGGAATTTATATGATTGCAAACAAAGTATATACCCGTGAAGAAATGCGGGAAGAACGAATACACACTGCCGATTATCGTTTTATTGATAAAGCAGGTGAGTACACGGCAACGCTGATCATGAGAGCCGAAGCAAGTTCCGGAATGCTACGGTTGTTCTTTCGGCTGAACGATGGAAGAAAAATAATCACACCTGTATTTTGGTGGCAGAAATATTTAGGCTTTTACGAAACCGATAACGGTACAAAAGTAAAACTCATATTAGAGGGAAAATTCAATTCCAAAGATCTCATTGGCACTATTGAAAAAACGAAAAATGACTGATATAATAATCGTGCAAATAGTGTCCAAACTCTATGTTAAAAGCTGTTTTTGACATAGAGGATACATAGGAAAAGTGCAGCAGGGTGCTGCGCAATTAGAAATGGAGTGTAAATGTAATGAATCAAGATGGGATGAATCAAAAATCCAATATGATCATTTATACAACAGAGGATGGATTGGCTAAAATTGAGACGACGTTTGATGAGGATACGGTCTGGCTTTCTATTGATCAGATGGCAGAATTGTTCGAGCGAGATAAATCAACCATTTCCAGACATATAAAAAATATTTTTGCGGAAGGCGAATTGCAGCGTGATTCAGTTGTTGCAAATTTTGCAACAACTGCTTCTGACGGGAAAACATATCAGGTGGATTATTACAATCTAGATGTGATTATCTCTGTTGGCTATCGTGTGAAATCCAAACGAGGTACACAGTTCAGAATCTGGGCGACCAATATTCTTAAGGAATATATGAGAAAAGGCTTTGCGATGGATGACGAACGGCTGAAAAATCTTGGAGGTGGCGGTTATTTTAAGGAACTCTTAGAACGTATTCGTGACATCCGGGCATCTGAAAAGGTGTTTTATCGTCAGGTTTTAGAAATTTATGCTACGAGTATCGACTATGATCCAAAAGCGGAAATTTCTATCCAGTTTTTTAAGAAAGTACAGAATAAGATCCATTACGCCATTCATGGACAGACTGCGGCAGAGGTTATTTACAGCAGAGCCGATGCGGAAAAAGAATTTATGGGGCTTACCACCTTTGCAGGAAAACAGCCAACCTTGAAAGAAGCTGTTGTTGCAAAGAATTATCTGGATGAAAAAGAACTTCGAGCCCTGGGGCAGCTTGTATCTGGATATCTTGATTTTGCGGAACGACAGGCAGAACGGGAGCAGACCATGACTATGCAGGATTGGGCAGACCATCTGGATCGTATTCTTACCATAAGCGGAGAGCAGCTGCTGATTGGAAACGGAAGCGTCAGTCATAAGCAGGCTGTTGATAAAGCAACCGGAGAATATAGAAAATACAAGACTCGAACGCTTAGCGAGGTAGAACAGGATTATCTGGATTCGATTAAAATGCTGGAACAGAAAGCTGAGAAAAAATAAACCGATACCCAAGGTAACAGGATAGCTGTAATCTGATACATACGAGGATAGTGGGATGAAAAAAGAAAAAACAAAAGTATATATTTATACAAAAGTATATACAGCCATGCAGATTGATGGATACTCTCTGGATGCACAAAAATCCAGAATGAAAGCATTTGCCGAGTACAATGACTATGAGATTGTTGGTGAGTATAAAGATGCCGGTAAATCCGGTAAGTCCATCGAGGGCAGATTAGAGTTCAACCGTATGATGGAGGACATTAAATCCGGCAAGGATGGTGTATCCTTTGTTCTGGTATTTAAGTTGTCACGATTTGGCAGAAATGCTGCGGATGTCCTTTCGACTTTGCAGGTGATGCAGGATTTTGGTGTCAATCTGATCTGCGTGGAGGACGGGATTGACTCCTCCAAGGATGCTGGAAAACTGATGATTTCCGTGTTGTCGGCGGTTGCAGGGATTGAGCGTGAAAATATCCGGGTGCAGACCATGGAGGGCAGAATCCAGAAAGCCCGTGAAGGTAAATGGAACGGTGGTTTTGCTCCGTATGGATATAGTTTGGAAAAGGGACAGCTCTTTATCAATGAGGAAGAAGCGGAAGCAATCCGTGTGATATTTGAACAGTACGTGCACACAGATATAGGGGCAAACGGACTGGCAAAATATCTTGAAAATCATGGTATTCGTAAGATACCAAGACAGAATGGAAAAAATCCGTTATTTGATGCGGCATTGATCAGAAGGATACTGAAAAATCCTGTGTACTGCGGGAAAATTGCTTATGGCAGACGCAGAACGGAAAAGGTTCATGGCACAAGAAATGACTATAAGCTTGTGGAGCAGGATGATTATTTACTGGTGGATGGACTGCATGAGGGGATTGTCTCAGAGGAACTTTGGCATGAAGCGCAGGTGAAGTTATTGGCACAGGCAAAAAAATATGAAAAAGTCAATCATGGCAAAGAGAATAAGATCCATCTCCTATCAGGGATTGTGAAATGCCCGGTTTGCGGAGCCGGGATGTACGGCAATAAAAGCATCAAGCATAAAGCTGACGGTACAAAGTACAAGGATTTCTTTTATTATGGCTGCAAGCATCGCACTATGCTTTATGGACACAAATGTGATTATAAAAAGCAGATCAACGAGGAATTGCTGGATGATGCTGTGGCAGAAGTCATTGTAAAGCTGGTCAGCAATCCAAAGTTTGCCGCTATGATGCAGGAAAAAATCAATATGAAAGTAGACACATCTGTGATTGAGCAGGAGATCGCAGCACATGAAAAGCAACTTCGGCAGAGCTATTCTACAAAATCAAAGTTGATGGAAGAAATTGATTCCCTTGATCCGGATGATAAGCATTATATCAAGCGCAAGGCAGACCTTGATGACCGCCTTTACAAGATGTATGATAAGATTGAGGATACAGAAAATCTACTGATTGCTGCCAGGGCAAAGAAAATGTCAATTGAAGCAGAAAAACTGACAAGAGATAATATCTACAAGGTCTTGATTTACTTTGATAAACTGTATGCGGTGATGAACGAACAGGAAAAGCGACAGGTTATGGAATCGCTGATTTCTGAAATTCAGATATATCCAGAGCGACAGGAAAACGGACAGTGGCTGAAATCAATTAAGTTCAGGCTTCCGATTATTGAATATGATGTGAAAGTATCTTCGTTGTATATTGCAAAGGTAAAAGAAAAATACGGAATTATGGGTTCAAAAGATAAACAATATCCACAACCGAGCAACAAAAATCGTGAATAGAGAGAAGCTGCCGCTTTACGATTTTTCAATCGTCAAAGCGACAGCTCCTCTTTTTTAGCGGTTAAAGAACCGACGTTCTTTCACTTGGTTCTGCACGGCCACGGACGGTGCTTGGGGCGTATCAGAACAATCACACGGCTCTGTCGATGCACCGCCGCATGACACCGTTGCCGCCCCTGTTTCAATCGCTGCGCCGAACGATATCGGTATCTGCACGCAGAGGCTCTGTGTAATTGTAAAGGAACATGCACTCTGATTACCATAGCAGCGATCACCCATGTGCACTTCAGGTTCTCCGCAGCAGACAGCCGTCGCTGTTCCCGATTTTGCAAAAGGCGTCACTTTGACAGGCACACAGACGGTTTCTTTCTGATAAAAAATTTTCTCACAGGACTCTGGCGGGGTGCATACAGGACCGCATATATATAACCCCGTCGCTGTTGTTCCGCCACCGAAAAGACAGATGTTTACAGGACCGATCTGATAAATTTCTTTCAATGTGATACATACTTTCATAAAACCTGAAACTTTATCCAGTCCAAAATCAAACTTAAGCCCGCTACAGCCGGTCGGATTGTCCGGGTGCTCATCCGTTTTAATTTCAACATTTTCTCCCCATACAACATTTTTTTCCTCTCCATCGACAATTACCGTAATACTCCCGATATCCTCCTGACGGATATCTGCACATATACCGAAAAGAAAATGACTCAAATCTGCATATTTTGAAGTGTCCTCGCCAACAGCCTCAATATCATAACAAAACTTCTGATACTCTCCTTCCGTCGGGTAAAGCACTGAATCTTCCATATTTAAAGAAAATATAAACGGCAGAATACGGTCGCCTGAAACCTTGGAATAATCCGCCTGTTTTGAACAAATTGAATCTGACATCATCTAAAATCCTTAAAATCATCTTTTCTTCATCTTATGCTGTCCGGCCATTTCAAGTGCATATGTAAATTTCAACTTTACGCCAAATTTATACAAAATTTTTTAGGTTTTTTAGTCATCGCAAGTACTTTGAAACCATTCAGATAAAAGGCAGGTACACTTTATGAAGAATCATCACTTACCCCGGCGGATTATATTATTTATGGCAGGAACATTAATTAATGCACTCGGTATTACACTGATTACGAAAGCCTATCTTGGAACCTCCCCGATTTCAAGCCTCCCTTTCGTACTGAGCCTTGGATTCAGTCCGTCCTTCGGAACACTCACCTTTGTTTTCAACATGATTTTTTTTGCAGGACAAGTCATTCTTCTAAAAAAGGATTTCCCAAAACTGCAGATTCTGCAAATACCGATTACGATCATTTTCAGTCTTCTGATTGACTTTTTTATGTATATTTTCCGGCATGTAAAACCGGCAAACTATATACTATCCCTGATATTGCTCGTTCTCGGATGCAGTGTCATGGCTCTCGGTATTACACTTGCTGTCCGCGCAAAACTCATTCTCACACCCGGAAATGCTTTTGTGCAGGCGCTTTCCGACCGCACCAAAAAGCCTTACGGCAATGTCGAAATTGTATTTGACACAACACTCACTGTACTCGCCATTATTGCCTCCTTTATACTTTTTGGAAAATTCCGCGTTGTCCGGGAAGGTACGATTATTTCATCATTTCTTGTCGGCAGCTTTATTAATCTATATAACAAAATCACAAGCAAAACTGTCACACATAAATAAACCTTTGTTTTACAGCGCAAAAGGCTGCCGCTTCACGATTTTTAAATCGTTTAAAGCGACAGCCTTTCCCTGTTTTTGACTATCGGTTCCGACAATTCCCGTCTATGCTGAAACTGTCTGACCTATAGCCTGCCTTTGATGCGATTAATGCATTCTTTTTTTCTTTAATACAAAAATAATTGTACCCAACGATACAAGAGACACACACGCTACCGGTACCGTTTTTGCATCATCACCTGTTTTCGGTGTATCATTCTTACCCGGCTGATTTCCACTTGGTTTTTGTGGCTTTTCAGGATTTTGTGGCTTCTCCGGTTTCTGTGGTTCCTCTGGATTTTGTGGTTTCTCAGGGTTCTGCGGCTCCTCAGGTTTTTGTGGTTCCTCAGGTTTCTGCGGCTCCTCAGGTTTTTGTGGTTCCTCCGGCTCCTGCGGTTCTACCGGTTTTTCTGTCAATCCATCAATAGCAGATTTTAATCCAGCTTCTGCTGATGCAATTTCTTCCTGAGTTTTTGCTGTTTCTAATATATTTTTCGCTGATGCCAGCGCTTCTTCCAGTGCTTTCACACTTTCTTCTGTATATTTTGTTGTGTCTATCTTTGACGCCTGTTCTATCAATGATTCCAGCTGTGTTTTATCAAGCACCGGTGGCTTTAAAGCTAAATTATCAAGCGCTGCTTTCAGAGCTTCTTCAGCTGCTGTAATCTCATCCTGATTTTTTGCATTGTCTAATACTTCCTTAGCTGCTGCTAATTTTTCTTCAAGAACAGCAACTGTATCTTCTGTATACTTTTCTCTGTCAACAGCTTCGGCCTGCTCAATAAGCGCCTGTAAACCTGACTTGTCCAAAGCAACAAATTCTGAAGCACCGATATCCGTCTTTCCATCTGTCAATGGTGTTCCAAAATAGTCTTTTCCGCCGTTATTTTCAATATTTACACCTGCATCTATCGCCGGCGAACCAGCCTGAAGCTTATAGCCTTCAAGTGTATGAATACCTTTGCCACCTGTACCCGGTGCAACAAACATAGGATCTTCCTGAATAACTGTACTATCGTTTGTAGGAACTTGATCAAATCCTACAAAAATATTACTTTCATAATCGATTTCCCGCTCATTAAAGCCTGCACCAAGTGTCATATTACCTTTATTCACAACAATATTATTATAGAACTTAGCATCGCTCTTTCCTTGGGTATATCCATTTTTAAGCCATTCTCTGTCAATGCCGCCATCAAGGTAAATCGTATTATTATACGCCATACTGCCTTCATGTCCCGGTCTCCAGTCAATAACACCATGCTTTGCTCCGTCATTTTGACTGATATTGTAGCGATAAATACCATTAAATCCTCTTAAATCCGGTGTACAGCACCACATAAACACACCGCCTGCATTATTATGCAGATAATTGTACTGTACAACTGTATTTTGATTTAACGCATCAATCTCGATACCCTGTCCATCACCGCCCTTTAATAAAGCATCGGCAGGTGAAGCGTCATAAACTTCGTTATATTCAAACACAACATTATCTGAATTCCAGTTAAATAAGCCAACGCCATACCAGCAATTTAATACTGTACGATAAACGGTATTATGGGCAACCAAAACGTCTTTACATCCATCAACAATTGTTCCGTCACCGTCAATATCATGAATAATATTATTAGTTAATGTAAATCTTTCATACGGTTTCCAATCACCTAAACCTTTGTAACCAAAGCTCTGGTATTTATTCCATTTATCCCCCTGTCTTGTTGTCCATGGAGAAATAAAGTTAATACCGGATCTTCCTAAATCATATAATTCGCAGTTTGTAACACTGATATCATGAACTGCGGTAGGCACACGCTTAGACGGATTATTTAAATTTGTTGTCACTGTCATAATAATACCGCCTGATGATTTACCATCATTATCATTAGGGCCTCTAAAACCATGAATTGTCAAATTATCAAATTTAAAATAATGTAAATCACCGGCATCCTCTGCTGAAACATTAATACCTCTGCGATATACTCTTGTACTTTCATTGTTAGCATATGTCGGATCATACAGCTCTAAATCTCTAACTTCCCAATATTCCTGATTGAGGAAAGTAATTACATTATTTACTGTAGGACCCCAAATTGTTCTGTTTGCAACATTCATATGAGAAATTTTCCAGTCAGCGCCCGGCTTTAACAAAGGCTTCTTACCTTCACCATAACTTGCAATTACAATAGGAGCACCGTCAACACCGGAGCCCTGAGGCTTCAATGCGCCAGTCCATTCTTCACCCGCCTTAAACAAAATTTGATCTCCCGGCTGAAAAACTTCCTGATTTACTCTGTCAATTGACTTCCATGCTGTCTCTGGACTTGTACCATTATTTGTATCCTGTCCCATAGTTGCATCAACATAATAAATTACGCCATTTCCAAGCTCTACAACAAAATCTGCTGTTTTTTCTACATCTTTGTATGTTACTTTAACAGTAACATTTTTTGTATCTGCTGCGCCTGAAATTTTATCAAATGTCATTGTAACATTCTTTGCATCTTTGTCATAAACAAAATCTTTAACATTTACCGGCGTAAATTCACCATCATTAATCTTATATTCAACAACAAAATCTTCTTTTTTAGGCGCTACAGTCGGAACTGCATCAAGCTGTGCAACGACACGTCCGTTTTCTGCCTGAATTTCAGTAAGGACAGCCTCAACAAGACCTTCGCCTGATGCCGCCAAATCAAAGTCTACGATGAATGGCTGTTTAGAAGGTTTATATGTTGCTGTAATTGTAATTTTTTGTTCTAATGGACTTTTTTCAATTTCAGCAAAATTGATTGTCAACACTTTGCCTGCTGTACTTGAATTTGTAACTTCAATTTTTTTTGATACTTCCGGTGCTAATGAGGATGTATAAGAAATATCAAAATCATCTGCAGACATATTTCCGGCATAATCTGCTTTGTACTCTGCTGTTATTGCACCATTTACGGCACTTAAGCTTTTAATATCACTGTCAATTTCCATTGTCCAGTCATCAACGTATACATTACCGGCTCCGCCATTTTCTACCCAAATGGCAGCTCTCATATTCTTTCCTGTATTATCTCCGGTATAAGTAAACGGAATTTCGTATCTTTTGTATTCAGAAGAATTAAGCAATACTTTTTGTTCGTTTCCACCGTACCACTTCACACATAACCATGCTCTGACAGCAGATGGATTCGTATTCTTCGCCCATACAGAAACTTTATAGTTTGCACCAACTGTTAATCCTGACACATCCTGCTCCAAAGCATCATTTGCCGCACTAAGAGAAACAGCCCAGTTACCGCTATGTGCATTATTTTGTACTTTTTGTACTGTCAGTTGCTCTCCTTCCGAATATGCAAACCAGTTTCCTAATTTGTTAAACTGTGTTTCTTCAGTATGTGCCCCCAACTCAACCCCTTCCTCATATGTAGGGTTTTTAAATAGGTTTTCATTTGTCACTATTGATGCAGCTTTTGCTTCAATTACACGACTATTTCCCACATTTGGAAACATCGTTACTGTCATTGCAGCAGCGAGTGCAAAAGCAAGCGCTCTTTTAATAACACCTTTTTTCATAATTGTTTCCTTCCTTCTTTTTATTTCTTAAATCAAAAACAGTACATCCTCCATACTATTTTTGAGTTAATTCAAACTGTAATAAACTACTTTCCATCGCTTTTTTTATAAGCTCTGGATAATAAACATTGGTAATATATTCTTTCAGCACCATCTGTTTATCCGTTTCAATATCAACGACCTCATAATCTTTTTTCAAAATCTTCATTTTCAAAGTCTCTTCACCGGAAAATGTAAATTCGTCACCTTCTTCGCCTTCATATAGTCTTAGAAAAAGCTCACTTTCTGTTTTTTCCAATGTTGCAAACTCATCTTTTACAATCTTTTTTATTTCACCATTGACACTATATTCGACCGATTCAAGAACTTTAAACGACTGTTCATTTTCTTTCCAGTAAGCTTTTGCAGCTTCTTCCACAGCCTTATCCTGCTTTTGGGCAAGATAATCTATAATATCTATTTTAAGATTTGTCCGCGTATACTCTAAATATTCATCCAAACTATATTCCAACGGTCCATAAATAATTTCACCCGCATCTGCTTTTGCCTGCCTTTGCTTATTTTCAGAAGCCATATCCAGTTTTAAGCTCTCAAATGAATATGGTTTACAAAGATTATATTTTTCTCCCAGTGCATATTGGGCATAAAGCTCTCTTGCAAATGTTTCTGTTTTTTCTCGCAGCCCGGATTCATCCTTATAATCTTTTTGAACACATTCCTCATAAAACTGATATTCTTCATCCGAAATGGTTGTTACAATTTGCGTCACCGCGATACTATCATCCTCCTGTGTTTCCTGCATTGAAGAATCACAGGCACAAAATGTAATCATTATAGACAGGGCAATTCCTACTACTGTAATTAATTTCTTATTCATCATGATTTCCTAAGTAAACTTCCTTATTTATTTTTCACAAAAAATGTGCTGTTTTCATTATTTTATTTAATTATATCACTATCCACATTGTATTTCTTGTCTAAAACAGCCTGCTTCTTCTTTGATTTTGTATAATTCGGAACTCATAATCCCATGATTGCCATTTTTATATAGATACCCCTATTTATCTTTACATAACAATCACATCATTGTATACTTTAAATAGTTTATATTTTATAGTTTCCTCTGTCACATTAAAGCACACTACTTAAAAAGAAAGGAAATACACATGTATCTTTCAGAATTACCGTCAAAAGAATCTGACTATTATAACTTTGATCTTTCAACTTCATCTATATCCGGAGCTTGCCTTCAAAAAAGAACAGCACCGTATATATTTAGGAAACATATACATACCAGCTTTGAATTATACCTTATTACTTCCGGGAACTGCCTCATGAATATTAATGGAATTCCTCTTTTCTGCACTAAAAATGACTTTATAATGATTTTACCAAATACAGTTCACTCTTTTGAAGTACTTCAGAATGAATGTGAATTCCTGCACATTCATTTTAACCCGGACATATTTTCTCATATTTTAGTAAAAAAGACATCTGAGTTTTCCATCTCACTTACAGATGCCTTGCTTTTCCATTGCAATTTTTATTACCGCCAGGTTTCCAACACATTATTGTTTAATTTAATAACATCCATCGTTGGTGTTTATCAAAAAAACGAAAACTTTGCCGGTGTTTCAACCAATTTACACCTCGCGCAGCTTATGCTCTATATTTTGGAACAAGTTTCAAAGGATATGCCCCTAACATCAAATGTCCATGCTCAAAATCACTATATTGCCTATACACTGCAATACATCTCTGAGCATTATCATACAAAGCTTTTGATATCAGATATCGCCAAAATGCTCAATATTTCTCCCCGTTATTTGAGTAAAATATTTTCACAGCATATGCACCTGACATTGGCAAATTATATCAATATTTATCGCATCAATCAGGCGGTTCACTTAATGGAAACAACCAATTTATCTCTTGTGGACATCGCCCTTGCGATTGGCTTAAAAGATTCTCAGCATTTTTCCAGACTTTTTACTAAAATTATGAATACCTCGCCCGGTAAATACAGGAAATTAATTCAAACTACAAAGCCTAATTAAAATCAACGCCGCAAGGCGCACATAAAACAAAGCGGAGCTTTTTTATGACATAGGAAGCAATTTCCTATGTCATAAAAAAACCCGTCGCATCTGCGACGGGCTTTAATCTCATAATCAATCTTTTTTTGTTTCTGTTTCCGCTGTTTCGAAGTCATCCATATCTTCAAAGTCGTCCTCGAAATCATCTTCAAAGTCATCCTCAAAGTCTTCAAAATCATCATAATCATCTGCTGACAAATACTTGTAAACCGCAAAAATCACAACACCGACAACTGCAACTGCTGCAACGACTGCCAATACGATACCTGCTGTTTTTTTCTTTTCCTCAGAAATTTCTTTTTTCTGAAGCGCTTCTGTAATTTTAGCTAACTTTAAAATGTCTTCGATTTTGTTCATAATAATCTTCTCCTTTCCCGACACTTAAATCTAATTTTAGTATACCACGCGGCTCATAAAATTGCCACATAAAATATAGAGCTTCACACAAGTTTCAGCTTTGCAAAAGATGCAAACATCTTTTTAACGCCGCATTTTTCAAAATCAACGGTCACTTCATAATCTTTGCCGCCGTCCTTAATATCAACAACTGTGCCTATGCCAAATTTAATATGGCGAACCGTATCGCCGACAACATAATCAAGTGCAATTTTTTCAGATGCCAATGACCGTGTACCGTAAGCTGTTCCCGCATACCTTGAAGTCTGTGTATCCACAGACTTCTTATCAAACAAATCGCTGCCGCGCATAATTTTTCCCTGTCCGAGCAATGTGTTTAAGTCTGTTTTTCTTCCCGGATTATTAATTTGCGTCGCCTGACGGAATCCGGAGGCTGATACAGAGCCGCCATTTCCGAACGGATTTCCATATGGATTTGAAAAAGCACTGCCGTTGGCCGTGTAAGGCTTTACATTGCTTGCAAAATTTGAAAAATGCTCTGTCTGCTTCTCTTTTTCAATGACGCCTTTAACTTCAATCAAATCCCGCGAAATCTCCTTTATAAACCGAGATACTTTATTGTACTGCGTCTGTCCCTGAACCATACGCGTTTTGGCACATGTCAGCTTCAGCCGCTTCATTGCCCGCGTAATGCCGACATAACAAAGACGGCGTTCTTCCTCAACAGCCGTATCATCATCACTGACAATGGACATATAACTCGGAAACAGCCCATCCTCCATGCCGCCCATATAGACATACGGAAATTCAAGGCCTTTGGCACTGTGCAATGTCATAAGTACAACCTTGTCATCCGATTCATCCATGTTATCGATATCAGCCACAAGTGAAACCTCTGCAAGAAATTCAGTCAGCGTTCCTTCCGGATTTTCCGCCTCAAATTCGGCAATCTTATTTTTAAACTCGTCAATATTTTCAATACGGCTCTGTGCCTCCGGCGTATCTTCCGCTTCAAGCTCCTTAATGTAGCCTGTATTTTCAATAATTTCATCCATCACACCGGAAACACCGAGGTATTCAAGCTTGCTTTTGTATACAAGAATAGCATCTGCAAAATCTTTAATTTTATCCGCCGAACGTCCAAGTCCGGCGATATCTGCTGCTTCCTTGCACGCTTCAAAAAAGCTCATCCCATTGGCAGCCGCGTAGTCACTGACTTTATTTATAGAAGTGATACCGATGCCCCGCTTTGGCACATTAATAATTCTGCGCACTGCCAAATCATCAGAACCGTTATCCACCGTTTTTAAATAGGCGAGCAAATCTTTGATTTCCTTTCGCTGATAGAAGTTTTGACCCCCGAAAATACGATAAGGTACGCCTTTGACAACAAAACGTTCCTCAAGGGCACGGGACTGGGCGTTTGTTCTGTAAAGCACGGCACAGTCCTTGTAGTCTGCCTGACCGCTTTCTGTCATCGCCTTAATTTCCGTCACGATGCCCTCGGCCTCCTCAAACTCACTGTTATATTGCTGAAAAGCAATCTTTTCGCCCTCATCATTGGACGTCCAAAGCTTCTTCACCTTTCGCTCGGAATTATTATGAATTACATCGTTTGCCGCATTCAGGATTGTTTTTGTGGAACGATAATTCTGCTCAAGCTTTATTACCTTTGCGTCAGGATATTCCTTCTCAAAATTCAAAATGTTATAAATATTGGCGCCTCTGAATTTGTAAATCGACTGGTCATCATCGCCGACAACACATAAATTTCTGTATTTTGACGCAAGCAGACTGACAAACTTAAACTGCACCGTGTTCGTATCCTGATACTCATCCACCATAATGTACTTAAAACGTTCCTGATAATATTCAAGCACATCAGGATTTAACTTAAACAGCTCAACGGTCTTAAAAAGCAAGTCGTCAAAATCGAGGGCATTATTCTTTTTAAGCACCTTCTGATATTCCTTGTACACCTCACCAATTCTTGACTTTGCGTAATCGCCCGGATATTTCAGGGCATATTCATCAGGGCCAATCATCTCGTCCTTCGCCTTTGAAATGGCAGACATGATTGAGCGTTCTTTATAAATCTTTGTGTCAATTTTTAACTTTTTGCAGGCATCGCGGATAACAATTTTCTGATCGTCCGTATCGTAAATCGTAAAGTTTTTATCATAACCGAGCCTGTCAATATAGCGTCTTAAAATACGGACACAGGATGAATGGAATGTACTCACCCATATATCCTCAGAACCGTAATTGACAATTTTATCAACACGTTCCCGCATCTCTCCGGCCGCTTTGTTCGTAAATGTAATTGCCATAATATTCCACGGGTTAATCCCCGCTTCCTCAATCATATAGGCCGCCCGGTGTGTCAGCACCCTTGTTTTTCCCGAACCCGCACCGGCAAGAATTAAAAGAGGCCCGTCCACATGAAACACGGCCTCCTGCTGTACGGGATTTAAAGAATCGTATATACTCATCGTCTTTCCCCTGTTCTAATCAAAATTTAAAGTAACAGCTTTAGGACTGCTGCCCTCCTGCTGCTTCGTCTATTATCGCATATTTTTACAGGACTGTCATCTCATTTTTATAGTGAATTCTACCTGTACACTGACCGGTAATAAT
This sequence comes from uncultured Eubacteriales bacterium, assembly GCA_900557175.1. Classification (GTDB taxonomy): domain Bacteria; phylum Bacillota; class Clostridia; order Lachnospirales; family Lachnospiraceae; genus Scybalocola_A. Next base: position 1,792 of record USSL01000019.1, on the reverse strand, counting down.
CTATATGCTAAATACCTCTAAAGGCATACCGGTACCTCCCCGCATATTTCAATGCCGGTCTCTGTGACATCACATTCAAAAGCCAGCAGATGTACGCCGGCACTTTCTGCTTCCCGAAGCATTTCTCCGAATGCCGGCTGTGTTTTATCATTCGGTTCAAAGCGCGTGATTCCTTTCATCTGAATGACAAAAACAATATAAGTCTCATATCCGCAAGCTGCGGCATCCATAAGTCCGCGGATATGTTTCAATCCGCGCTCGGTCGGCGCATCGGGAAATTTGGCAATATTATCTTCCTCTAATGTCACGCCCTTAACCTCAATAAATATTTTACGCCCATCAAGCTCAGCATAAATATCAAACCGGGAATCTTTATATGTTTTTTCTCTAAATATCTTAATATTGCCGACAGCCTCACTGCCAAAAATTCCGCCTCCGGCAATATACTCGGCCACAACTGCATTTGGAATCTGCGAATCCATATTAATGAGGCGTCCGCCTTTATTAACAGCAATTAAAGAATACTTTGTTTTGCGCGCAGGATTATCATGCTCCTCTAAAAAAATATCAGTGCCGGGAACTAAAAGCTCCCGGCACCTGCCTGTATTTTTCACATGAGCCTTCTGCACACTGCCGCCGATATCAGCCAAAGCAATAAAACGATTCGGCCGCTCTATAAACTTTGCTTTCACTACATGTAAATATTTCATTATGTCAACCTACTGAACCTACAACGATATTATCCCACATATCTGCATATGCGATTCTGTAGGACTTTTTCATCTCTTGATACTTTTTCTCATAGCCTTCACTGATTTTAATTTCAAGATCTGCTTCAGAAAGGTCTTTATTTGCTGAATCTGCAAGTAATTCCTCACGAACCTTATCATTAATAGCAGTCATCACCTGTGTTGAAATTTCACGCTTTAAATAAACACTTTCAACACCCTCCAGTGTCAGACCAAACTCATTGCATATATCCTCGCCAAGACCGTCTATCAGTTCTTTTGCATCCGACGCACACGCCTTCTTAATATCATCTGTCGCCTCAACGCCATATTCTGAAGCTTTGTCAACAAGAATCTCCGTGCGGACAATGTCATCATCCAGCTGAGCTTTCGCAGCTTCTGCCACTGTACGGCCGTCCTCCATCACTTCATTCCACGGCTCCTCACCGTAAGCCTGAATGTAATAATTTCTCAGTGAATAAAGACGGTAGCTGACCTCTTTCATGTCAACCTTTCGATCACCGACAGTCACAACAACCTCTGTATTTTCATTCTCAGGCACCGACGCCTCTGTCTGCGTCTCAGACTCTGTCTGTGTCTCGGACTCACTTTCCGTCGCCGGCGTGCTGTCACTTACAGACTCACTTTGTGTCTGCGTCTGCGCTTCTGATTTCTTATCATTTCTTCCCATCGTCCATCCTATAAATATACCTGCTGCCAATGCAATAATTACAAAAGTAATACAAATGACCGCAGCCTTAGAATTTCTTTTCTCCATACCTTAAGTCTCCTTTCTCATAAAGCATATAAGCATACATAGTATAACATACTTTTACAAAATTGTTAACTACTTTTTTGGCAGTAGTATTGTTGGTCGGAATGTCGCCATCAGCTGCAAGTACAGCATATGCTGCAAGCTGGAATAGTGGGACTGTTGCTAGTTTAAACTTAGGTAATAAGCTTTCTGGATTTTTTGATCGTTTATTTGGTAACTCTAATAAAAATGATAGTAATCAAGGTCAAACTGGTCAGAATGAAGAAAAAGATTCTACTGAACAAGGTGG
>USSL01000018.1 GCA_900557175.1 uncultured Eubacteriales bacterium | reverse complement strand
TCAATCTCATCATACAAACGGTATAACCTTGTCTCCATATCCTGATATTTCTTCTGTATCTATTCTTGAACCGATTTTATTCAGAATTGTCTATTTTCAGTTGGAACTGCGGCAGACACCGAACAAGGATATGCGCCGATATGAACGCCCCCATATCAACGAAGTCTGGTGCGGGGACAGCAGCGTCGGTCCCCGCCTTACAGATTCGGACGGAAAAAAACACCGGGTCTATATCATTGCCCTGATCGATGATGCCAGCCGGTTCATTACCGGGATCGATGTGTTCTACAATGATAACTTTATCAACCTGATGTCGGTCATGAGATCAGCCATAGCAAAGTATGGGCGCCCCAAGATTTTCAACTTTGATAATGGAAAATCTTATAAGAACAAACAAATGGAACTCCTTGCCGCAAGGATCGGCACCACACTCAGTTACTCCCAGCCATACACGCCAACCGGAAAAGCCAAGATTGAGCGCTGGTTCCGGACCATGAAGGATCAGTGGATGGCCTCCCTTGATATGCGGGATTTCCATTCGCTGGAAGAACTGAGGGGAAGCCTGCATGCTTTTGTCCAGAGATACAACCAAGCCCCACATTCATCCCTTCGCGGGCTGTCCCCACTGGACCGTTTCTTTTCAGAGCCGGAACAGATCTGGAGACTTTCAGAGGAAAGCCTCCGGCAGGATTTCCTTCTGGAGATTGAACGCCGGGTATCTGCTGACAGTGTGATCGTCATCGACCAGATTGAATACGAAGTTGATTATCGTTTTGCACGGCAGCGTATCCGCCTTCGCTATTCCCCGGATATGAAAGAAATCTTCATTGTGGAAGCTGACGGGACGCTGACACCAATCCGGCTTCTCAATAAAACCGAAAACGCATTGATAAAAAGAGAAAAAGTACGCTTATGCAAAGGAGACGAATGATCATGGATTACACTGCAAGATACGGATTGGAGTTCAATCCTTTCCTAAAGAACTCAAAGGAAGTCCTCGTAGAAACACAGGAATACAAGGAGGTTCTGTTCCGTCTGAACTACCTGCTTACCACAAAAGGCTTCGGTCTCCTGACCGGAAGCGCCGGAAGAGGAAAGACCACCGCTGTCAGGAACTGGGCTTCGGGACTGAATACTTCCCTTTATAAAGTAGTTTATTCCAGTCTTTCCACCCTGACTGTAAATGATTTTTACCGAAATCTTGCCGCTGAACTTGGAGCCCAGCCTGCATTCCGCAAAACCGATAACTTCAAAATCATTCAGGATGAAATCAACCGTCTCGTACTTGAGAAACGACAGACACCTGTCATCATCATAGATGAAGCGAACTATATAGGAAACGCTGTACTCAATGACTTAAAAATGCTGTTCAACTTTGAAATGGATTCCAAAGACCGGGCTGTTGTTCTTCTTTCCGGTCTGCCACAGCTTAACAGCACCCTGCGTCTAAGCATCCACGAACCTTTTCGCCAGAGAATTGTCATGAATTATAACCTGGAAGGCATGACAAAAGCAGAAGGGCTTTCCTATGTTACTGCCACACTGAATGGTGCCGGATGCACACAAACGGTATTCGAAGACAATGCACTTGAAGCGATCCTCAATGCCGCGAATGGGACTCCACGTATGATCAACAAACTGTGTAATGCAAGTCTGTTGGTTGGAAACAGCTCAAATTTAAATATCATAACCGCCGATGCCGTCATGCAGGCAATCAATGACTGTGAACTCGGATAGCTTTAGAAACCATCATGTAAGATAATCTGCATGATGGTTTTTTCCATAAAACAGTGTGCAGAAAGCATTCAAAACTATATGCTTTATACCATTGTCAGGTACTCTGAAAGACCTGTTTTAATCTGACAGAAAAGGCCACGTTTAATTTGCCGAATAACACCTGCGTATCCTGCGCCAATCACTACGATGTTCGTCATGATATTCTCCTTTTCTTTTGTTGCTCTATCTGCATACGCAAAAACACCAACATTCTATCATTTCTCCATACATTTGACAAGTCAAAAATCGCGGAAAATTTTATATTTTTTATATCCCATCAAAAACATATTGCATTTCTCTTTTTAAAATTCTACAATCCAAAAGCTAAAAAATATAAATATAAAAGAATGGAGTTTTTTATGATTGCAAAATTTCTAAAGTTTGTTGAAATTACAACAAAAATCACTTGTATATTTTCTTTCCTGATGGCGCTGGCCTTTCTGTTTTTTTCCGGTCAGACAATCAACGTGCCCCTGACGCTTGTCTATTTTGCGTCCATGTTTATTTTTGACCTGACAACAACAGCCATCAACAATTATATCGACAGCAAAGATTATCCCAAAATGCTGCCAATTCCGAGACGTGCTGCCTTAATTAGCATTATCGTCATGTTTTTAGTTAGTACGGCGCTTGGTCTTTATCTTGCCTGCTGCACGGATATCGTTGTTCTTCTGATTGGCGTTCTTTGCTTTATCTGCGGTGTATGCTACACTTACGGACCGATACCGATTTCCAGACTTCCGCTCGGCGAGATTTTTTCCGGTATTTTTCAGGGAACCCTTGTGCCCTTCCTTTTGTTTTACATCAATATGCCCGACGGCTCGCTGATTTCTTTAAAACTCAGCTTTTCAGAAATCAGTTTCACCATGCAGGTCGTGCCTTTACTTACAATACTGCTGCTTTGTCTTGTGCCGACATGCACGATTGCAAACATTATGCTTGCCAACAATATTTGTGACGTTGAGTCAGACATCCGCGTCAACCGCTTTACACTGCCTTATTATTTGGGGAACAAAACATCCGTCAATTTATTTGCTGTCTTATATTATATATGTTATCTTGTTCCTTGTATCATGGCGGCTTTTAAATTACTCCATCCGGCGTGTCTACTCATGTTTTTGACTTTCCCTGCGGTACAGAAAAACATAAATATTTTCCGGAAGGAACAGATTAAAGCTGTCACTTTTATTTCCTCGATTAAAAATCATCTCATTCTGATGATCAGCTACTGTGCTGTCATTTTCCTGTGCGGTATTTTAGTGAGACTGTAAGCATTGACGGCATGATTTACTGTAAACATCACAGTGGACGATTTTGGCTTTCCCTTTTTATATTTTTAGTGTATAATGGGGACTATTATATACTTTGAGAGAGGAGTTTGTTATGAAACATACGCACAATCAATGGACAAGCAAGCTTGGCTTTATTTTAGCCACGGCAGGTGCAGCCATCGGTCTTGGAAATTTATGGAAATTTCCATATTTAATGGGACGAAACGGCGGCTTTACTTTTTTAATCGCCTATCTTATTTTTATATGCATTTTAGGTGTTCCTGTCATGATTATGGAAATGTCACTCGGACGGCGCACCGGTCATAATCCGGTTCAGGCGTACGCAGACATTCATCCGAAGGCAAAAATTGTCGGCGGATTCGGCGTTTTAACGGCCTTTTTGATTCTTTCCTACTATAGCGTTATTGGCGGATGGATTTTAAAATACTTTTTCAGCTATCTGACAACCTTTAACGCACCGGCAGATTTTAATGCATTTATCGCAAGCCCTGCCGAGCCGGTGATATGGCATTTTCTCTTTATGCTGCTGACAGCCGTCATCTGTCTTTTCGGCATTAAGGGTATTGAAAAAGCGAGCAAGTTTATGATGCCGACACTTTTCGTTATTCTGCTGATTATCATTATCCGCGGCGTGACGCTGCCAAATGCCGGCGAAGGCCTTGCCTTTATTTTCTCACCTGCCGGAAAAACTTTTAACTTAGGCTCAATCAATGCCGCACTCGGACAGGTATTCTATTCCTTAAGCCTTTGTATGGGTATTACAATTACTTACGGAAGCTACTTAAACAAACAGGAAAATATTCCAAAAAGCTGTGTGAGCGTTGCCGCGCTTGATACAGTGATGGCTTTGTGCGCCGGCATCGCAATTTTCCCGGCTGTATTTTCATTCGGACTTGAGCCGGGCGAAGGTCCTGCATTAATTTTCGGAACACTTCCGAAAGTATTTTCAGAAATCGGCGGCGGCGCGATTTTTGCCCTTTTGTTTTTCCTGCTTGTCTTTTTTGCAGCCATCACAAGCGCAATGGCACTTTTAGAAGTTGTCATCTCCTTCACTATGGACAGCTGGCACTGGAGCCGCAAAAAATCAGTCATCACACTGGCTGTGCTCATTTTCCTGATCGGTATTCCAAGCGCTCTGTCCTTTGGAACATTGAAGGATTTTACAATACTCAATTATTCATTTTTTGATTTTATGGGAATGATTACAGATAATATTCTCTTACCGGTCGGCGGTCTTTTGATGTGCTATTTCGTCGGCTGGAAATGGCATCCGAAATATCTTGTAGAAGAAATCGAGCAAAACGGCGTAATGTTTAAGCTTCAAAAGCTATGGATCATATGTATCCGCTTCATTACACCGATTCTCATTGTCGTTGTCAGCGTCAGCGGCTTTATCAGTATTTATCAGACAATTGTAAAATAGCTAATAAAAAAGGGGAGCCTCGGCTCCTCTTTTATTCATCTTTCCAATGCAGCCTGTGAAGATGCCCCTCCATTTCCATCTGGGAAAACTGCTGCTGTCTGAGCGCTTCGTAAAGCACAACAGCTACAGAATTTGACAGATTCAGTGAACGGATATCGGGAAGCATCGGTATACGGACGCATGTCTCCTCATAATCCACAAGAATTTCTTCCGGAATACCGGCACTTTCTTTGCCGAACATAATATAGCAGTCCTCAGGATAAGCCACATCACAGTAGCTGTGCTTTGCCTTTGTCGTTGCCATATAAAGCTTTCCCTTCGCATCCGGATTTTTTTCAAGAAAATCATTAAAATCATCGTAAACCGTCACATCAAGCTTGTCCCAATAATCAAGGCCCGCCCTTTTAATCTGCTTTTCAGTCAGGCGAAAACCCATCGGCTCAATTAAATGAAGCCGCGTTCCCGTGGCAACGCAGGTTCGCCCGATGTTTCCGGTATTTGCCGGCATCTCCGGCTCATGAAGTACAATATTTAACATCTTATTTTATCTCTCCATCTCTGCATTTTTTTACAAAGCGTGCAATTCTTCCCGTCGCTTCTTTAAGCTCATCGAGGGAATATGCATAAGATATACGAAGGAAGCCCTCGCCGCAGTCACCGAACGCTGTTCCCGGTACAACAGCCACCTTTTCACTTTTAAGAAGCTTTTCCGCAAATTCATCGGACGTCATCCCAAGACTTTTTATACTCGGAAATACGTAAAAAGCGCCAAAAGGTTCAAAGCAATCCAGGCCCATTTCCCGGAATGTGTGCACAAGGAAACGCCGGCGCTGGTCATAGGACTGGCGCATCATCTCAACATCATTATCGCCGTTTCTAAGTGCCTCCACTGCCGCATACTGGCTTGTTGTCGGCGCACACATAATGGCAAACTGATGTATTTTGACCATCTGCTTCATAATTTCTTCAGGGCCGCAGGCATAGCCGAGACGCCAGCCTGTCATGGCATACGCTTTTGAAAAACCGTTAATTAAAATGGTGCGCTCTTTCATGCCCGGTATCGATGCGATCGTCACATGGCGGGCATCACCGTAAGTGAGGGCACTGTATATTTCATCCGAAATGACAAAAATATCTTTTTCGATACATACCTTTGCAATTGCTTCCAAATCTTCCCGGCGAAGCACAGAGCCTGTCGGATTGTTCGGAAACGGCAGAATAAGAATTTTTGTTTTATCTGTCACCGCCGAGAGCACTTCCTCTGCGGTAAGACGGAAATCATTTTCTTCCTTAAGATTGATAATCACAGGAACGCCGTCAGCAAGCACTGTACACGGCTCATAGGAAACATAGCTTGGCTGTGGGATAAGTACCTCATCGCCCGGATCAAGCATGGCGCGCAGCGCAATGTCAATCGCCTCAGAACCGCCCACAGTCAGAACGACCTCCTTTGCAGCATCGTAGGAAACGTCGCATGTACGCTTTAAATACCGCGAAATCTCTGTACGCAGCTCCATCAGTCCCGAATTGGACGTATAAAATGTGCGTCCCTGTTCAAGTGTGAAAATACCTTCTTCGCGAATATGCCACGGTGTATCAAAATCCGGTTCGCCGACGCCAAGAGAAATAACTTCCGGATCATTCATCTCTGTGACAATATCAAAAAACTTCCGGATGCCGGACGGCTTTATGCCTGTAATTTTTTTAGATAATGGATTTCTCATGGTGTAATCAACTGCCTTTCTCTTGTCGGCTGAGCGACAAGCACTGTCCCGTGCTCTTTATATTTTTTAAGAACAAAATGTGTTGCCGTACTTAAAACAAGGTCGATTGTTGAAAGCTTTGACGTCACAAATTCTGCAATTTCCTGCAGTGTACGTCCCTCAATAAATACGGCAAAGTCAAAACCGCCGGACATAAGATAAACCGCAGTCACCTCAGGATAATTATAGATACGCTCTGCAATTTTATCAAAGCCCAGCTGACGCTGCGGCGTCACCTTCACTTCAATTAAAGCATTTACCTTTTCGCTTGTAATCTTGTTCCAGTTAATAATTGTGTGGTAGCCGCAAATAATCTTTTCCTGTTCCATCTCGGCCACGGCCATCGCCACATTTTCAACACTCTCCCCTAAAAGCAGCGCTAAATCCTCAATACTAATCTTACTGTTTTTTTCGATAATGGCCAATATTTTTTCTTTCATCGCACATTCCTCCATTCAACCTTAGACATTTCCGAGCATCTCGGCGGCTCCATACAGCCCTTTTCATCATCATTTACAATAAGCTTATCATTGCTGCCGGTCACTTCGCCGATGACGGCCGCAGCGATGCCTTCCTTCTTTAACAAATGTACAAGCTGTTCTCCGTGAGGCGCCGCGATTAAAAGCGCGCCTGCTGATTCCAGCCGGTACGGATTCAAATCAAAATAATTGCATATTTCCACAGTTTCCTGACGAAGCGGTATTTTCTTTAAATCAATGACAAAACCTTTCTGACTCCATGATGCAAATTCCCAAAGAGCGCCGAAAATCCCTGTTGAGGAAACATCATGCACCGCTGACACGCCAAAGTCTGACGCAATCTGTGCTGCCTCTTTGACACTGCACAGCTCAAAAAACTCTGCCGCCCCTTCAATAAAATCAGGGTTATATTTTTCAGTGAGCAGACCATGCGCCCGATTGGCAAGCACAGCCGTTCCTGACAAGCCTGCACAGCCGGCCATCACAAGGTCGTCACCATCGTGAACGCTTCTTCTGTCCCGAAGCTTATCCTTTTCTAAAAATCCGTGGGCACAGACTGTCACTGTAAAGGCAGCCACCGACGGCGACACCTGGGTGTGACCGCCCATAATTTCAATACCGGCTCCGGCACAGACCGCCTCCGCAGCATCGACAAAAGTTCTCAGCTCCTGCTCATCGGTTCTGTCAGGCATAAGCACACTGATGTGTACACCGTAAACATTGGCACCCTGCGCCCACAGACCGGCTGCCGCCTTAAAAACAGCAAGACGCCCACATTCTTCGGCGCTGCCGCACATCGTATTCATATGACTCACAGGACAATTTTGCGCTCCCAAAAACTCTGCCGCCGCAAAATCCATACCGGCCGCCGGTTTTGTCACAATCTCCGGGCGGCGGCAGTTAATTCTCCGAAGCACGGCTCTGTCCAATATACTTTCCTGTATTTTTCCCTGTTTCACTATTTTTCTCCTTTATCCGCTGCCTCTGACTACATAGCGGGGATAAGCCCCGTATATACTCCGGTTTACTAAAATCTGTTCTGTCAAATGACCGTCCACATAAATATTTTTATAAAATGCCGCCGTGTAACCTGTATGGGCATTCTGTGCCACATAAAAATAATCGGCATCTCTCTCACTGTCGTAGGTCACAACATCAGCGCCCGGCAGGACCGTTTCCTCTGTGACCGTTACAAATTCGATTGTCCGGTTTTCAGGCCGCACCTCTTTGCCGTAAATATTCACATAAAGCATTGTTCCGGATGTATACGCTTCAATAAGCACCGGCGTCTGACTGTCATTTCTGAATTTAAAATCCGTGGACGGATTTGCAATCGTTGCATCGGCGCCAAGCGGCACATAGCCGACCGTCATCATGTGATTTGTCCGCTCGGTCACTGTAAGCTCTGCACGAAGTACTGCATTATAAAGTGTCGACGATACCTGACATATACCGCCGCCAAGCCCCGGCGTATTGCGTCCATTCACATATGTGCCTGCCACATGATAGCCGTTTTCCTCAGAAAATGGCTTCATTGCCTGTAAAAACGAATATTCCTCGCCCGGATAAACGACTGTATTTTCAAGCTTTGCCGCACCGTTTTTTATATTGGCAATCCGCCCTTTAGGCGAGCCCGCAAAGCTTGTTTCGTAAGCACCAAGCCGGTCACACACAGCCGAAAGTTCTGCCGATGTATGTTTTGGAGGTACCAGCTGCATCACCGCCTCCGCATGCAATCCATCCCGGCCGTCCCGCCACCGGTGTTCAATCGCCGAACAGACTTTCTGCGCGGTCGCTTCTGTATTCATCGTCTGCCCCGGCGTTTCCGGTGTCATTATAAACGCACCGCCCTTTCGGACAAGGACTGCATCTTTTGCCGCCACATCAATATCAGCCCTGTGACTTTCAATCACCGCGGCAGCCGTCTTAGTATCGCACGAAATTTCCAGTTTAAAATAAAGACCGTCAAAAGCCGCCGTACATATATCCGAAAACCGCCGGGAAAAACTGCCCCGGCGTCCCACGCTGCATATTTCATCAACGACCGTCTCATCCTTAAGACCTGCGCCAAGCTCACCAAAGGTCGTTAAAAAAGACTTTTCACCGCTGCCGATACAAACCTCATAGCGGCTGATATCTGCCAGCAGTTCATCAATCACACGGCGCGCCTCATCTCTTGTCATACCGCCGATATCTATATTTTCGACAAAAACGCCTTTTGGCAGCCTCTGTGCTCCGTCATTTGTCTGACTTTTCGTTTCATCCTCCGCCGGATTTTCTGTTTCATCTTCCGGCGCTTTGACTTGTGTGCCGTAGGCTGCGGACGGGTAAAGCAAAGTTGCCGCAGCCGTCACGATTAAAAGTAACCGCTTTACAAACAAAAAATGACGTCTCATAAATGACTCCCGCATTTTGTATTCACTTAATTAAGGTCAGAACGCCTTTTCTTTTAAAAAAGTGCTGCGAAACATCCAAGCACCATAGATGCTACTAAAATCACAACAATAATTGTTGAAAATATTTTTTTCTTTTTCTGATTGAACACTTAAATTCGCCCCTTTGCTATTTTAAAACATTCTTCCGTGAACAAGAATAATTTTATCAATCATTCTGGACATCTCGCTTTTAGTCATCGTGTCCATATCCTGATTAAACTCTATTTTATGATATTTCAGCAATTCATTCAAGTAGGCTTTTTGCTTTGCCGTCGCAGGCGACACCTTTTTTTGATGATACACAAGACTTTCCGGATCAAACAGCGCCGGATATTTTTCTTCGTAAAAATGTGCCAGCGTATGATAAATTTTCGCCGTCGCCAGTGCATCATGATATGCCCTGTGGGCTGCCTGATTCACAATTTCATAATGCTCACAGAGGGCGCCAAGACTTCTTGATTCAAGCTCCGGAAGCACTTTGCGCGCAATCTTTAATGTATCAAGCCCTTTCTTTTCAAAGGGCAGACCGTATCTTTTAGCATATACCTTTGTAAACTTATAGTCAAACATAACATTATGTCCGAGTAATATTTCATCTCTGCAAAAAAGAACAAATTCCGGAATCACTTTCTCAACCGGCGGCGCACTCTCAAGCATTTCATTCGTAATTCCTGTAATTGCCGTAATTTCCGGCGGCACCGAAAGCTTCGGTTTTATAAGACGGGCAAACCGTTCTGTCACCTTTCCGTCTTTAACCTTTAACGCCCCGATTTCTATAATTTCATCCCGCTCGCAGTTCAATCCTGTTGTCTCAAGGTCAAAAGCCACGTAATCTTTAACCATAGTTCTCCTTATTCCCGTATATGTATTGCCGCCGCTTCATAAGTGAGCGCATCTCTCTGACCATAATCAAACAATACTTTATATTCCTGTCTGATTGCCTCACCACGCGTCCATGCAGCCTCCATATCATACTCAAAATATTCCAAATGTGTCTCATAGCGGACTTGGCGGTAGCTCATGCCCTCCGACCGGGGCATATACGCCATAAGTGCTTCCCTGTCACTGAAAAATGCCGCTGCTGCTTCCTTTTTCTCGTCGGACGGCGCCCACGCCGGACGGCTTTTAAGATTTTCTCTCGCATATAAATCATAAATGAGAAGTGCTGCTGTAAGCCCCTCATCCGCTCCGATTTCTTTTGAAAATGACAGAAGATGCTCATACCTTGCCAGCCGTTTATGACTCATTTCATTCAGGCCATGCTTCTCGTAATACGCTGCCAGCGCACCGTAAAAATCAAACGGCGTCTCAAAAAAGCGTTCAAGATAAGGCAGCGTCTTTTCAAACTGGCGGCTGTTGTAAAAAACTTCCACGACAGCTTCAATGCCTTTTAAATATAAAACATCATCAAAGCTGAGCCATTTTGTCGAAAGCACCTCATAGGGCGGCTCTTTTGTATACACAAGATCATATACCGCCTGATTTTCATGCATCCATGAGCCTTTAAGCACTTTTAAAAATCCAAGCTGAAGCTGCTGGGGCGCCAGCGCATATACATCATTAAAGGACTTTCTAAAGCTTTCCAGATCTTCAAAAGGCAATCCCACAATCAAATCAAGATGCTGATGCACATTTTTACCTGCGGCAATCTTTGTCACAACATCCGAAAGCTGCCCAAAGTCCATCACACGCCGTATTTCTTCAAGCGTCTTCTGATTTGTTGACTGAACGCCGATTTCAAGCTGGACAAGCCCCGGACGCATTGTATTTAACAGGGCAATTTCTTCATCGCCAAGTAAATCCGCCGTAATCTCAAAATGAAAATTTGTCACACCGTTATCATGTTCTTTGATATACTGCCATATTTCCATCGTATGCGCGTGCCGGCAGTTAAATGTCCTGTCTACAAACTTTACCTGCGGCACCCGTGCATCTATAAGCTTCTGAAGCTCCGCACACACAAGCGCCGTGCTTTTAAAACGCACCCGCTTATCAATCGAGGACAGGCAGTAGCTGCATGAAAACGGACAGCCCCGGCTTGACTCATAGTAAATAATCTTATTTTCAAAAAGCGCCGGATAATCATAAACAAACGGAAGACTGTCCATATCTGCCTGCGATGTTATAGGATTCACACAAATCTTTCCTTCTCCGTTTCTATAGGTAAAGCCTGCGATGTGTGAAAAAGCTTCCGCCGCCGTTTGGTAAACATCCTTTCTGTCAATCCGGACGCCGGATGCTTTACCGCACTTTTTTTCCTTTTCAAGGTTTACATAAATCTCACATAATTTTGTAAAGGCTTCCTCACCCTCGCCGCATATCACGCCGTCAATCTCCGGATGTTTTGCCAGCACATCGGCCGCATCGTAGGATACCTCCGGTCCTCCGAGCCATATTTTTGTCTGCGGTGCTACCTGCTTTAGGCGCGCTGCAATCGAAAGGACAAATTCTATATTCCATATATAGCATGAAAAGGCCGCCACATCGGCCCGCTCTTTGTATATTCCCTTTAAAATATCTTCTTTTTGATGGTTAATTGTATATTCCGCAATCTGAATATCGGCACCGACTGACTTCGCGGCTGCCGCCAGCGAATAAACTGCCAGATTCGCGTGAATATACTTGGCATTCACTGCCGTTAAAAGTATTTTCATAAATTTAACTCCATTATTATTTGATGCTGTTATCGTCTCTTTCCCATTCCGCATGGGCATATGACCATAATTTTTCGTCCGCTGCGCCATAGATGATAAACATTTTTTTATTATAGCATACCATTCTCCAAATATCCATAAAATATAAAAATGCCTGCCGGGGTGGTTTTGTGAAACATAAGCTTGTTCCCTTTGTTTTTGTGTGCAGTCTCTTTGCCCTTCCGGCGCTTTGCACACTTCTTCCCGATGTCCGTCAGACATCTTCACCGGATGTCTTTAATTCAGGTATCGATATTTACATCAGCCGGGGCAGTCTCGTCTCATGCATGGATTTAGACGAATATCTTGTCGGCGTTGTTGCCGCTTCGGCCGATGCCGCCTGCCATCCCGAAACGCTCAAGGCGATGGCTGTCATTGCCCGGACGAATATCACCGGTATTTTGGGCGGCCGGAAGTCCGTCAGCGCCGATGAATTAAATCAGCCCTATATGAGCCCCTCCGCCCTAAAAAGCCGCTTCGGCTCAGATTTCAATACCGTTTTCAGCAAATATAAAGAGGCTGTCATTGCCGTCCCCGGTGAAATCATCACCTACGAAGGCTCACCGGTGCTGGCGCCTTTTTTTAAATGCGGCACCGGTAAAACCCGCGCTGCAAAAAATGTTTTCGGCAGTGATCTGCCCTATCTTATAAGTGTTGACTCCCCCGCCGATGCCGCCTGCCCTGACGCCCTGTCAGTGCAGACGATAACCTGCGAAGATTTCATCACTCGTATGCTTTCTTATGACAGAAATTTCTTTGCAACGCCGGACAGCCTTGCCGATACGGTTCAAATCATCGAAACCGATGATGTCGGTTATGTCCATACTGTACAGGCCGGAAACCTGTCAATTAGCGGCGATGACTTCCGCTATCTTTTTAATTTACCCTCCGCGGCTTTTACACTGAAAATAAGCGGCGGCAATGTGACAATGACAACAACCGGAGAGGGGCACGGTGTCGGTTTCAGCCAGTACGGTGCCGATACAATGGCACGCGAAGGAAAAACCTATAAAGAGCTTCTCGCCTTTTATTACCCAGGCACTATCGTTGAATAAGTCCTCCCGGCATCGCCTGCGAATAAATCTTCTTAAATATTTTGGGATTTTTTTGTATAAACCGGATGGAATCTGTCCACACTATGGTCAGAGGTGATAAAGTTGAAACAAAGATTTACAGAATTTTTTCAAAAAAATGGATTTTATGTCCTTGCTGCCGTCTGTGTCATTGCACTGGCCGCAGTCATTGCTGTTGTAAGCACCGATACAAATGAAGATACAAATCAGGTGGCTCAAAATGCCGCCGGCTTTTCCGACGAACAAACTCAGGTCGAAAGCACAAAAACAGACGAGGCAGACGCAGCTGCCAGCAATAATGCCTTGGGCACTGACAGCGCACTGGACTATACTGAAGGCTATAATGCCGATGAAATTCAAAATATTATTACTCAGATTGAAGAATCAAAAGCACAGAGCGAAACCGGTGAAACAGCGGCCGAAAGCGGCGAGATTGCTGCAAACGCGCCTGCTGCGCCTGCCTATGACGGTTCTTCAAAAATGAGCTGGCCCGTTCAGGGAAATATTCTTATGAAATACAGTATGGATACGACAACTTATTTTAAAACACTCGATCAGTACAAATGCAGCGACGGCTTAATGATTGCCGCCGAAGTCAATACACCAGTAAACTGCGCCTGCAGCGGCGTTGTCGAATCTATTTATACAAGCGATGAATACGGCACCTGTGTTCTCGTTGCCATGGGCAATGATTATAAAGCAGTTTACGGTCAGCTCAAGGATGTGACTGTCACCGAAGGTCAGACTATTTCGGCAGGACAGCAGCTTGCCGCCGTCTCAGAGCCGTCAAGATATTTTTCAAAGGAAGGCAGTCATCTTTTCTTTAAAATAACGCACGAAGAACTGCCGATGAATCCCGAAAATTACCTTGAATAAATTTTCTCATGTAAAGCACACTTTGAATTGAAAATCATATGATATAGTAGCCGGTGAAAAGTTAAGCGTTACATATTGAAAAATATGCAACCGTTTTTTCACAACAGCCCAGCTTCGGCGCGTCTGTTAAATAACACATTTTATCGGCTGCTTTATCATAAAGCGCCGCGGCCGGAAAACACTCTCCCCGGCCGCACACGGCGCACTTGCAAAGCGTTTTAAAAACGCATTATGCCCGTGATACATATTCGGACGGCATCTTAAAATATTTTGACCTGTCAGCCCTTCCGTTATATAATAAGTCAATGACAGACGCATATGACAGACAGCTTCATATGGCAGACATACATTATTTTAAAGCAGGTGACTTCCATGAATTATACATATATCGTCCGCTGCGCGGACAATACGCTCTACACCGGATGGACAAACGATATTGCCCGACGGCTTTTAGCACACAATCACGGCCGCGGCGCCAAATATACCCGCGCCCGCTTTCCTGTCGCTTTAGTTTATCTTGAATGCTTTGAAGATAAAAAAGAAGCCATGCGCCGGGAATATTTTCTAAAACAGCTCTCAAAATCAAAAAAAGAAGCGCTCATTGCCGAACATGGCGCAAGAACACTTGAACTTATAAAGGCCGCCCTGAAACAATAGCTTCAGAGCGGCCTTATGATTATACTTTTTGGAGTAAGGTTTTTGTAATAAATGTTTTTATGATAAGCTTTCTACGAGTTCTGCCGTCTCTCTGGCAATCATAAGCTCCTCATTTGTCGGAATGACAAGCACTTTGACCTTTGAATCCGGTGCTGAAATGACGGAATCTTCCTCATTTGCTTCGTTTTTGGCATCGTCCAGCTTCACACCTAAATAAGTGAGGCTGTCGCAGACAGCTTTTCTTGTGACAGGCGCATGTTCGCCAATCCCGGCTGTAAAAGCAATAGCATCGACACCGTTCATTGCTGCAGCATAAGCGCCGACCTTTGTCACAATATTATAATGGAAAACATCAAGCGCACGGATGCACTTTTCATCGCCGGCAGCCGCGCCCGCACGAATATCTCTGAAATCCACAAGACCGTCCGTCAGGCCGTACATACCTGATTTTTTATTGAGGACATTCATCACATCGTGAGATGTGCCGCCCTCCTTATTGGCAATAAACTCAATGATTTCAGGATCAACATCACCACAGCGTGTTCCCATAACAAGACCGGAAACCGGTGTAAAGCCCATGCTTGTATCGACGGACTTTCCGCCGTCCACCGCACATATACTTGCACCGTTGCCCAGATGGCAGACAATTGTTTTTAAAGATTCCAGCGGTCTTCCTAAAATTTCAGCAGTCTTTTTAGAAACATAGCTGTGGCTTGTTCCATGGAAGCCATATCTTCTTACTTTGTAATCCGTATAATAGCGGTAAGGAATACCGTATAAAAATGCTTTTTCCGGCATTGTCTGATGAAAAGCCGTATCAAATACAGCAACCATCGGAACGCCCGGCATCAATTCCTGGCATACGCGGATACCAATTAAATTTGCCGGAATATGCAAAGGTGCCAGCTCTGTTGTTTCTTCAATTGCCTGAATCACATCATCATCAATCAATGTAGCCTTCGAGAAACGTTCCCCCCCTTGGATTGCTCTGTGACCGACTGCACCGATTTCTTCAAGTGAACGGATGACACCGCTCTTTTCATCTGTAAGACATGAAAGCACAAGACTTATGGCATTTGTGTGCGTCGGCATCGGTGACTGAATCTCAACCTTTTCTTTGCCGGCCGGCTTATAAACGATTCTGCTGCCCTCAATGCCAATTCTTTCACAAAGTCCCTTTGCCAGCACTGCCTCCGTATCGGAGTTAATAAGCTGAAACTTTAAAGATGAACTGCCGCAGTTAATTACAAGAATGTTCATGACTAAAAAATACCTCCTTATGATTGGATACTTTGTCTTTTTCGACAAAATAATCTGTGAAATAAATAACAATATTGTAAAATCTCACCAAAGTCTGTACTCGTATTGTATCATAGAAGCATTTTTTGCGCCACCCTATTTTTGTACTTTATTTAATACGTTTTGCGACAACAACCATACGGCCATTCGTCTGGGAGTATTCGCACGTAGACAACATAATAAAACTGTCATCGTAGGAAACCTCCACACCCGTGTCATAAAGAGACAGCTCTTTAAAATGGGCGATGTGATCATTAAATTCTTCCTCACTTGCCGGCTCAATAAAATCATAGTAGCGATAGCCTTCCTCGCCCTCCATGTATGCCTTGGCATGCATGACAAAGGCAACCTGATACTCGCCCTCCTCGTAAATTGTATCAAATCTTATGATTGGATATTTTTCAAAATACGACTTATCCTCATATTTTAAAAGTGTACTAAACATCGTCTTACTTTGCATGTTGTGACCGTAGATAATCACATTTTTACTTGCCGGCTTAATCTGACAGCGCTCATCTACAAACGGCAGTCCGCTGTATTCATATTCTTTTTTAAAATTCCGATGAAGATAATATTCGCCGTCATCCGGCGTATACATGACAGGATAGCTTAACGTTGTGCCATCCACGGCAACCCATCCGATTAAATCTTCATTCTGGCTGCGCAGATTGTCATACTTTG
>USSL01000017.1 GCA_900557175.1 uncultured Eubacteriales bacterium | reverse complement strand
AAACCGATGACAAAATCCGATAAAAATGGCTGTGAGGCAGTGCCGAGACAGCCGATTTTAAGCTCACCCTTAAAGGATGAGGATACTTCATGGACAAGCTTTAAGGCATGATTATAGCGGGCAACAATTTCCTGAGCCTCGGATAAAAAGATTTCTCCGATAGAAGTCAGATGAACGTTGTGCGTATCTCTTATAAAAAGCTGGGTGCCGAGTGTCTGCTCAAGATCATGGATATGGCGGCTTAAAGCCGGCTGAGTCAGATAAAGCTGATTGGCTGCTTTGCTGTAGTTAAGCAGTGTGGCCAGAGTAATAAATTCGTTGAGTCGGTTAATGTCCAAGCAATCAAGTCCTTTCTGCGGTATATTGAGTGAAATTGTGATTTTATAAAAAATAAAGTCTAATAATGATTAGTAATATAGCACATTTGTATAAAAAGTCAATAAGATAGATAAGAGGTTTTCATGAAAAGTAAAATTACAGATTATGAGGCAATTGTAAAATGCTTTAAAGACGGACAGACAATCGCTATCGGCGGTCAGGCCAATCACGGCAGTCCGAATAAGCTGATTCAGTGCCTGCTTGACAGCGGTGCAAAGCATCTGACAATTATTTCGATTGATTCCGGTGATGTGGATGTGACGATTGGACGTCTTGTTCATGCCGGCGTTGTCGATAAAATGATTACATCGCATATTGGTAAAAATACGGAGACTGTCGGACTTTATGAGGCAGGAAAAATTGAAATTGAATTAAATCCGATGGGGACACTGACAGAGCGCATGCGCTGCGGCGGCGTAGGGCTTGGCGGCGTACTTACGAAAACGGGCCTCGGCACGGTTGTGGCAGAGCGCAGACAAACAATAACAGTTGACGGTGAAGATTATCTGCTTGAACCGGCGCTTCGCCCGGATATTTCACTGACGCGGGGACGTTTTGTGGATCCAATCGGAAATATTGCTTATCATGGCACGGGCTGTAATTCAAACCCGGTGTGGGCGATGGCAGGAAAGCTTTCGATTGTGGAGGCAGATTTTTTAGTTGACTTAGGCGAAATATCCGATGATAATATTGTAACGCCGTCACCGTTTGTGGACATGATTTTAGGTCAGGAGGTGCGTTTTAAATGACAGTGAGAGAAATTATTGCAAAACGGGCCGCCGCCTATTTTCATTCAGGTGATGTTGTGAATTTAGGTATCGGTATTCCGGGGCTTTGTACCGCGTTTTCCGAGCCGGGTGTTCTTTTCCAGACAGAAAACGGATATCTCGGTACAGGAGAGACGGCTTCGGGAATTGAAAAGACAGAAAGCTACTGCAATGCAAGTGCGATGGAATTTGTGCCGGTCAGGGGCGGCGCAGCTTTCGGACATGACATTTCTTTTGGAATGATCCGGGGCGGGAGAGTTGATGCGACAGTGCTTGGCGGCTTACAGGTTGCCGAAAACGGTGATCTGGCTAACTGGGCTTCGCCGGGACGTGCCTTTGGCATGGGCGGTGCCATGGATCTGGCAATTGGCGCCAAAAAGGTTATTGTTGCGATGGAGCTTTGCACAAAAGACGGCAAACCGAAAATTTTAAAACATTGTACATTTCCGCTGACAGGTCTTCAATGTGTTGATTATATTGTGACAGAGTACGGTGTAATGGAAATCCGTGAGGACGGACTGTGGCTGACAGAAATTGCACCGGGACATACGCCGGAGGAAATACAGGCGCGTATTGAACCGATGCTTCATGTGGATGAAAATCTTACTTTAATGTATGAAGAATAATTAATGGAGGGAAACAAAATGGCAGATAAGAAATCTTTAGTAGCAATCGCCAAAGAGGGCGATATTCAGGCAAGTGTGACAAAGGTGTTTGACCTTTTAGGCGGCGTCACAAATATGATTAAAAAAGGAGAAACGGTTGTTTTAAAACCGAACGCAGGCCATGCAGCGCCGCCGGAGAGTGCTGTGTGCACAAATCCGGAAACATTAAGAGCGGTCATCCGCGAAGTTAAAAAGGCGCAGCCGTACCGTATCGTTGTTGCGGAAAGTGCAGCCATCGGCTGTGATACAATGGAGTGCTTTGAAGTATCCGGCATGGCAAAAGTTGCAGAGGAGGAGGGCGTTGAGCTTTACGATATTAAGGCTGAAAAAGATCTTGTCAATGTGGCTGTCAGAGGCTATCGCTCCAATATTAAAAAATGTAAGCTTCCGAAGCTTTTACTTGAGGCGGATCATATTATCAACCTGCCAATTATGAAAGCCCACGCCTCGATGGTATTTAGCTGTGCCCTTAAAAATATTAAAGGAACAGTTCAGGACGGCGTGCATCACACCATGCATCAGCAGAACCTGACAATGGCGATGATGGATGTGTGGTGGGCAGTCCGTCCGGACATTAACATTGTCGATGCAATTAATGTTGCCAGCGGCTACAGCCCGCACACCCCGACACCGCTTGAAGTCGGCGTGATTATGGGAAGCTATGATCCGGTCGCCCTTGATTTGATTGCCTGCGATGTTGTCGGTATTGATACTGAAAAGGTCGATTATTTCCGTGCGGCGCAAGAAGCCGGACTTGGCACAACACACCGTGAAAATATTGAGATTGTCGGTGAAAAAGTTGAGGATGTTTATAAGAAAATGTGGATTCCGTATCTTGGCGATATGGCTTCCCGCTGGCCTGAATATGACATCCGTTGTGAGGGCGCATGTTCAAGCTGTCAGGCACTTTTGGCACTGAATATGGAAACATTAAAGGCCATCGGAGAATATGAGAAAAATTCAGATACGACAGTCGTTGTAGGTCCTCGAAACACATTGCCGGATAAGCCAAAGGATAAGATTATTCTTCATGGCAACTGTACAAAGAAATGGGCAGATAAAGGTTTATGGATTCCGGGCTGCCCTCCGGGAGAACCGGCGCTTTACATGTCGCTGACAGAACATAAAGTCATTGACGGCGGTGTTGACGGTATGGTTGAAAATTATATCCGTCCGCGTATGGCAAAAGATCAGCCGCAGTGGAAATCTTATGTGACAGAAAAGGCAAAAGAATTTTACGCAGCACAGGAGAATAAATAAAATGGCATTTGAATACGTTGATGCGCCTGCACAATTTAAGCAGTACCTCAAAGACATATTCACAGATGAATTTATGCAGGCAGAAACAAACTTTAAAACATTTGATGCTTTTCAGTTTTCAAGCGCAGTGTTTGTTAATTGGAAATCGGATATTATGGTTTATGATAAAGAAGTTTTTGATCGTTTTGTCGGCGAAAGCACCCGCTTCCCATCATGGGAAGCGATGGTCTGCTGTGCCGCCGACCGCGCAGTACAAAACTTGTCTCAAACGTTTGCGGACAATTTGCGTTGACTTTTCCCTGTGGATTGCCTATAATTTGATTACGGGCACGGAATCATCCGTGTGATCAGGATGACAGACAGGCGGAATAAGAAATGAAAGAAAAATTCAAAGACATTATTATAGAACATACAAAAAAATATCCACAGATGCAGATCAGTGATCTCGTAAAGCTTGTTTTTCAAAGCGAGTTCGGCGGCGGGCATATGATTGCAAATCCATCGGACAGCTTAAGCCGGTTATATAAAGAGTATGAAGGGCTGCCGGAAACAAAGCTTCCCGTATTATACGATAAAATAGGCAATGGACTTGTCCGGCTTCATCTTCCGGGAATTGATGCCCATGTGAGTCTGGAAACAGTCAACCGATTTTTTGTGAATACAGCAGCTCAGGTCAATCGTGATACAGCCTGTTTTGAAGAAAAGCTTGAGAAGCTGCGTGAGCTTTGTGCTCAGGGGGCAGTGCCGTTTTCCAAAGAGGCGCTTGATGCGTATCTTGGCCCATACCGTCAGCAGGGATATCCGGCGGTGCATCATTCGGCTGTCTATAAAAAATACTATCATCCGGCCTACAGAGTGATCAGCGAAGATTATATCCGTTATATGCCGGTATTTGAAATGATTGACCGGAAGATAAGATATTCAGATAAAAAAACAGTCATTGCGGCGATCGACGGCAGATGCGGCAGCGGAAAAAGCTATTTGTCAAGACTGCTTGCAAACGTCTATCAGTGCAGCGTGATTCATATGGATGATTTTTTTCTGCGTCCTGAGCAAAAGACGGAGGAACGTCTTTTAGAGGTCGGCGGAAATATTGATTATGAGCGATTTAAGGAGGAGGTGCTTGCACCGATTACACAGGCGCGGGAAGTGTTTGAGTATCAGCGCTATGACTGCGGACAGCAGCGGCTGACGGACAGCGTGCGTGTATGCAGCAGAAAATTGATTATTATTGAAGGCTCTTACAGCTGTCATCCGTATTTCAGGGATAGTTATGACTTGAGAATATTTCTTGATTTGGATGCAGAGACGCAAAAAGAAAGAATTTTGGAACGCAACGGCGCTTATATGCTGTCACGGTTTATCGGTGAGTGGATTCCGAAAGAAAATGCTTATTTTGAAAAATTTAATGTGAAAGAAAATTGCCAGCTTGTGCTTTAAGCGCAGACTGGCAATTTTTATGCCATAGGGACTTGTCTGCTTTATGCCTTAATAATTCCGCCGCGGCTGGGCACAGCTTTCCCGTGTTGCCAAATGAAACGGCAGAGAAAGCTTTAATGGCAGTGTATGTCCGCCTTCAATGCGGTCAATTAAAATCTTTGCTGCCATTTGTCCCATTTCTTCAATCGGAATGTGAATCGTTGTCAGCATCGGGCTGATGTACTGGGCAAGCTCGATATCATCAATGCTGATGAGTGAAACATCTTTTGGAATACGCATATTGTTTTCCTGTAAAGCTTTGATGGCGCCGATTGCCGTTGTGTCATTTGGACAGAAAATTGCCGTAAAATCATGGGGTGCATTTTTCAAAAGCTTGATGGCGCCGTTGTAGCCGCCTTCGGTATTTAACGGTGTGTTTATAATATAGTCACGCTTAATGGGGAGGTGTTTTGAAGTCAGGGCGCTGCAGTAGCCTTCATAACGGTTTTCAAAATGTGTTTCGCCGATATAAGCGATTTTGGAATGTCCAAGCTTAAACAGTTCTTCCATAGCGCTGACAGCTGCCATATGGCCGTCGCATATAATCTGGTCATACTTGGCGTTGATATTGTTGAGACCGCTGTAGACGACATAGTTGAAATATTTTTTCAGAAAACTCAGCATCTGTTTGTCACAGCGTCCGAGGACGGCTGCGCCGTCAACCTGATTTTCTGTAATCAGACGGAAGGTTGCCGGATTACTGATATCCAGTGATGAAA
This sequence comes from uncultured Eubacteriales bacterium, assembly GCA_900557175.1. Classification (GTDB taxonomy): domain Bacteria; phylum Bacillota; class Clostridia; order Lachnospirales; family Lachnospiraceae; genus Scybalocola_A. The sequence goes on along the minus strand of USSL01000017.1, from coordinate 11,233 downwards.
TAATATATTTGACAATATAATTATGCTTAAAGGCCTCCTGTTCAATACCTCTGGCAAGTGTTGAAAAGAAGGTATCTTTCATTGGTTCGTCCGTTCTTGCAAAAATACAAGCAATAGAATGGGAACGTTTGCTTTCCAGCTCGTCGGCGCGGCCGGTTTTCAGATTCCGTGCGGCGGTGTTTGGCGAATAACCTGTCCTTCTTACAATTTCCCATATTTTATCCTGAACCTCTTTGCTTGCCGCAGAGGTTCCTTTTTTATTAATTACTCTTGAAACCGTTGAAACCGAAACGCCGGCTTCAGCGGCAATCTCTTTTAAAGTCATACAATTTCCTCCTGTTTTATGCAATCTGTCATGTGATCCGTTCTTTTATCTTCTTCCAGTATAAATTATGTTACGCAAAAAAACTAGTTTTATTTCATGCAAACGTTTGTGTAAAAAACAAACCGCACAAAGATAAAGTGTGTTATGATGGAAAAAAGAACAAAATATATAAATGAGGAGGGGTATTGTGGAAGGAAATGTTTTAGTTGTCCACGGCGGCGGCCCGACGCCGGTCATTAATGCGTCACTTTACGGTGTCATTAAGGAAGCTAAAGAAAGTAAAAAAGTCCATAAGGTTTATGGTGCGATGGGCGGTACGGGAGCGATTTTCAAAGAAGATTTTCTGGATTTACTCACTGTGCCTGATGAGGAGTTAGAGCTTCTTTTACAGACGCCGGCAACAGCCATCGGTTCTTCACGCTATGCTTTGTGGGAAGATGATTATAAGAAGATGCCGGATATATTTAAAAAGTACAATATCCGCTATGTACTTTTAAACGGCGGCAACGGAACGATGGACACATGCGGAAAGATTCATGAGGCGTGCAGGGATGCTGGAATTTGCGTTGTCGGTATTCCAAAGACAATTGACAACGATATTGCAGTGACAGACCATACGCCGGGGTACGGAAGTGCGGCACGCTATATTGCAGCGACAACCCATGAAGTCGGCGAGGATGTGAAGGCGATGCCGATTCATGTTTGTGTTATTGAGGCGATGGGCAGGAATGCAGGCTGGATTACAGCGGCATCGGCGCTTGCGAGAAAGGAAAAGGGCGATGCACCGCATCTGATTTATTTGCCGGAGCGTCCTTTCAATGAAGAAGAATTTCTTGAAGATGTCAAGAAGCTTTACGATGAGCTTGGCGGTGTTGTCGTTGTGGCAAGCGAAGGTCTTAAAGATAAAGACGGAAAGCCGATCGTGGCGCCTGTTTTTAAAACAGAGAGAGCTATTTATTACGGCGATGTCGGCGCTCATCTTGCCAATCTTGTTATTCAGAAGCTTGGCATTAAGGCGAGAAATGAAAAGCCGGGTATTTGCGGCAGGGCTTCTATTGCATGGCAGTCACCAACAGACAGGGATGAGGCGGTGATGGCCGGACGGGAAGCACTGAAGGCGGCGCTTGACGGGGACAGCGGTATTATGATTGGTTTTAAGCGGACAGACAGCGAGGATGGCAGTTATCATATCGAACCTTTCAGAGTACCGATTGAAGAAGTGATGATGTATGAAAAAGAAATTCCGGAAAGCTATATTAATGCCCGCGGCAATGATGTGACTGATGAATTTGTTCAGTGGGCAAAACCGCTGATCGGCGGTGATCTGCCGGAGTTTACAAGACTGGAAAAGTATGAAAGGGAGAAAAAGTTATGAAGCACATATGCCTGAATTTGAAAAGATTTGATGTGCCGAAAGTTTACGGCGGCGTCAACAGTATTGCAGATATAAGCCAGTGGGGCGGCTATATTGTGTCGCAGACACAGGAAGCGCTTAAAAGCTATGATAAAAATGAAGTTGATTTTCTTATGTATTTTCCGGAGGCACACCTGATTGGTGCCGCAGATGCCAAATGTGAGGACAGCCCTGTAAAGGTTGGCTGCCAGAGTGTTTTCAGAGAAAATACGGCAGTCGGCGGAAACTTCGGCGCTTTTACGACAAATCGTCCGGCAAGTGCCGCAAAGGCTTTAGGCTGTGAGACGACAATTATCGGACACTGTGAGGAAAGACGTGATAAGCTCGGCATTATGGCAGAGGCAGGCTGTGCAGACACATCAGCAGTCAACCGCCTTCTGAATAAGGAAATTAAAGAAGCTGTCGGGCAGGGAATGTCCGTGCTTTACTGCATCGGCGAGACAGCCGAAGAACAGGACAGATGGCAGGATGTTCTTCGCGAACAGCTGCTGACGGGACTTGATGGTGTTGATAAGTCACAGGTCATCATTGCATATGAGCCGGTATGGGCCATCGGGCCGGGAAAGACACCGCCGGACAGAGATTACATTGAAAAGATTGCAAAGTTTGTCAAAGAAGTGACCGGCGGCATGAGTGTTGTCTATGGCGGCGGCCTTAAGTCGGATAATGCAAAAATGCTGGCATCTATTCCTGAAATTGACGGCGGACTCATTGCACTGACAAGATTTTCGGGTGACATTGGTTTTTATCCGGAAGAATATTTGGAAATTATAAAAATTTATATGGATAACTGCAGAGCATAAGTGACCGCAGAACATAAAGTGCGGCACATCTCATCATACATGAAACAAAAAAGAATCGGAGGTAAAAGTTATGAAACTGGATTTTGAATATGGACAGGGAACCGTCAGCGCAAATTTACCGGATACAACAGATGTGTTTATTCCGGGAGTGACAGTGCCGGATCCGCCATGTATTCCTGAGGAGGAGCTGGAAGCGAAAACACTGGAGTCTATCAGAAATCCGATCGGCATGGAGCCGTTGTCAGAATTGGCACACAAAGGCTCAAAAGTGACAATTGTATTCCCGGACAGAGTCAAGGGCGGCGAGCAGCCGACATCTCACAGAAAGATTTCGATTAAGCTTATTTTAAAAGAGTTATATGCGGCAGGCGTTGAGAAAAAGGATATTTTGCTCATTTGTTCCAACGGTCTTCACAGAAAGAATACAGAGCAGGAAATCCGCAACGTATTAGGCGAGGAATTATTTAATGAATTTTGGTACAGCCATCAGATTATCAATCACGACAGCGAGGACTATGACCATCTTGTAGATCTCGGAACGACAGACAGAGGCGATCCTGTATTAATGAACAAATATGTGTATGACAGTGATGTGGCTATTTTGATCGGACATACACAGGGCAATCCTTACGGCGGTTATTCAGGCGGCTATAAGCATTGTGCGACAGGTATCACACACTGGCGTTCAATTGCTTCTCATCACGTTCCTGAAGTTATGCACAGAAAAGACTTTGTGCCTGTCAGCGGCAAGTCTTTAATGCGTACAAAATTTGATGAGATCGGTATGCATATGGAAAAATGTATGGGCAAGAAGTTTTTCTGCTGTGATGCAGTGCTTGATACAAAATCCAGACAGATTGAGATTAACAGCGGTTATGCGGCAATGATGCAGCCGAAGTCATGGCGGACAGCGGACAAGAGAACTTATGTGCCGTGGGCAACGAAGAAATACGATGTGATGGTTTTTGGTATGCCTCAGTTTTTCCATTACGGCGACGGCATGGGTACAAATCCGATTATGCTGATGCAGGCGCTCTCAGCTCAGGTGATCCGTCATAAGAGAATTATGAGTGATAACTGCGTTATTATATGTGCATCCACATGCAACGGTTATTTCCATGACGAATTGTGGCCGTATTTAAGAGAATGTTATGAAATGTTCCAGCATGACGGCATGAACACATTAAGAGATATGAACCGCTACGGCGAATATTTTGCGACAAATGAGGAATATATCCGCAAATACCGTTACTGCAATGCTTTCCATCCGTTCCACGGCTTCTCGATGATGAGCTGCGGCCATATTGCAGAGATGAATACATCTGCAATTTATATCTGTGGTGCAGAACAGCCGGGCTATGCAAGAGGTATGGGACTTAAGACAAGAGCAACGATTGAGGAAGCACTTGAAGATGCAAAGAAGAAATATGTCGGACCGAATCCGAATATTCTTGCACTGCCGCAGACATTCAAATTAAGCGCCGTTCATTTAATGATGGCCGATGATAAATACGGCAGCGAGGAAGATTATACACATATGGTACATCACGATTTATAAGATTGTGCAAAACATGCAAACGTTTGCACAGAAAGTTTGCCTTTTGTGTGTGCAATATGTTATACTTAATACAATGAGTTAAAAACAAAATATACGCAACGCACAATGCGAAAAAGAAGGGGGTTTGAGAAATGGAATCAAATGGTACAAAAAAGGCTGCAAAGAAGAAAGGCGTTATCGCAAGTATTCCAGGCTGGGCATGGGTGCTTATTTCTCTGGCAGTAGCTATCCTTTTATGGTACATTCTTTCCATTAATCCAAAAACAGCGCGAAGCTTTCCGTTTATTCCGGCAATGATTGAGTCAATGCAGAAGATGATTGAAAACGGGGCGCTTGTTGAAGACTTTGTAAGTTCAATGATTTCGGTACTTGCCGGATTTGCGCTTGGTTTTGTAACTGCTGTGCCAATTGCCTTTTTGATGGCATGGTATCAGCCTGTGAGAGGTATTTTAGAGCCGTGGATTCAGTTTATCCGTAACATCCCACCGCTCGCTTATGTTCCGTTAGTTGTTATTACAGCCGGTGTCGGAAGAAAGCCACAGATTATCGTTATCTGGATCGCGACTTTCCTTATTATGACTGTAACAATTTATCAGGGTGTCAGAAATATTGACAATACACTTGTCAAAGCGGCGAAGGTTCTCGGTGCAAAGGATAAGGATATTTTCGTAAAGGTTATTTTCCCGGCAACGACACCATTTATTTTAACGGCAATCCGTCTTGGTGTTTCTGTTGCACTGACAACATTGATTGCTGCCGAATCGACAGGTGCGATCGCCGGACTCGGTATGAGAATCAGTGCATTATCAAACAACTACGATACGGCGGCCATGCTGTTTTATATCATCATTATCGGTGTCATTGGCCTTGTGATGGAGAAGTTTATTAAATTTATGGAAAAGAGGTTGACGGGATGGCAGGAAAAGAGAGATTGACAAAGCTTAAGATTGACGGCGTCAAAAAAGTTTATAATACAAGAAACGGTGATGTCGTTGCCTTAAACGGTGTTGATTTGGAAATCAAGGAAAATGAATTTATTTGTGTTGTCGGACCGTCAGGCTGCGGTAAATCAACCTTATTAAATATTATCGCAGGACTTGAGATGCCGACAGAGGGTGCAGTTTATATTGATAATAAGAAGATTGAGGGAACCGGCGTCGAGCGTGGTGTTGTTTTCCAGCAGTATGCGCTTTTCCCGTGGATGACTGTTTTAAAGAACGTTATGTTCGGACCGAGACTTCAGGGCAAGAGCAAAGAAGAAGCAGAAGCAATTGCAATGAAGTACATAAAGATGGTTCAGCTTGAAGATTTTGTGAATCACTATCCGAAGGAATTATCCGGCGGTATGAAACAGAGAGTTGCGATTGCAAGAGCTTATGCAGTCAATCCGGAAGTGCTTCTTATGGATGAGCCTTTCGGTGCGCTGGATGCCCAGACAAGAACACAGCTTCAGTCAGAGCTTCTTGAAACATGGGAAAAAGAGCAGAAGACATGTTTCTTTATTACACATGACGTTGAGGAAGCAATTATTCTTGCACAGAAGGTTATTATCATGAGCGCAAGACCGGGACGTATTAAGGATATTGTTGATATTGATATCCCATATCCAAGAAACCAGGAAACGAAGATGAGCCAGCGATTCTTAGAGCTTAAGAATGAAATTTGGGGACAGGTTTATCAGGAGTATTTGGAGGTTAGAAAGTAATTTGATACGAAGTACGGAAAAATCCGTGTATCAATTAAAATTTATACCCACATATTTAAGGAGGAAAAAGGTATGAAAAAGATAACAGCAGCGCTTTTAGCAACAGTGATGGCAATGTCATTAGCAGCATGCGGTAATGGTGGCGAAACAAAGGAAACTGAGACAAAACCGGCAGCAGAGAGTACACAGGGGACAGAAGGTACGGAAAGTGCAGAGGCACCGACAGGCGAATTGACAACAGTGAATGTTGCTTATATGCCTGACTATGCAAGCTTAAACGGTGTTATTTCAGCACAGCAGCTCGGCTATTTTGAGGATGAAGGACTTGAGGTTAATCTCATTCAGTTCTCAGACGGCCCAACAATCATCAATGCGATGGAATCCGGTGCGGTTGATGTCGGCTATATCGGACAGGGTGCACATAAGCTCTGTATCAACGGCAAGGCAAGCATCTTTGCACTGGCACACGTTTCAAACGGCGATGCAATTATCGGAAACAAGGAAAAAGGTGTTGAGACACTCGAAGATTTAAAGGGCAAACAGGTTGCATATTCATCAGGTACATCCAGTGAAGATATTTTAAAGAAAGGTCTTGAAAAAGCAGGTCTTACAATGGACGATATCACACCGGTTGATATGAAAGCAACAAACCTTGTCACAGCAATGCTTTCAGGCGGCGTTGACGCATGTGCGGCATGGGTTCCGAATACAACAAAGATTATGTCTGAGTTAGGCGACAACGGTGTGAAGCTTTGTGATAACAAGACATTTATCGAAGATACAGTATCCCTTTCAAGCTGGATTTGTATGCCAAAATATGGTGAGGAAAACAAAGAAACACTTGAGAAATTTGCAAGAGCATTATACAAAGGTTTCGATTACCGTGCAGATGACAGCCACGCAGAAGAAGTTGCCGGCTGGATTGCAGATGAAGTAAAGCTTGAGAAAGATACACTTCTTGAGCAGAGAGATGTAGCAGACTGGACAACATCAGATTTTATTAAAAATAACATGGACGATGTAAAAGCTTACTATCAGCTTCAGCAGGATGCTTTTGTTGCCAACGGTGACTGCGAAAAGACACCACTTGAAGATTACATCTTATTCGATGTTTTAGAGGCAGCAGTTCAATAAAGAAATGACAGGGGCAGGTGATTCGTCACCTGCCTCCTTTGCAGAAAAGGGGCGGCTGGGGGCAGCCGTCAGAGAATGATTTTTGATATATGATAGCAGAGGCGTGCAAATAAGGAGGAAGAATAAATGCTTGTAACAACAAAGGATATGCTCATTAAGGCAAGAAAAGAGCATTATGCAGTACCGGCAATTAATACACAGGGTGGAAATTATGATATTATATGGGCGATTTGTAATGCGGCGCAGCAGATGCGCTCACCGGCGATTTTAGCCCACTATGTTGCAACGGGAGCATATTCAGGGGACGACTGGTTCGTCGAGGTATGTAAGTGGTGTGCCAATAAGGTTGACGTGCCGATTGCAATTCATTTAGACCACGGCAATGATTTTGATATTTGCATGAAATCATTAAAGAATGGATTTACGTCATTGATGATCGACGGTTCTACAAAGCCGATTGAGGAAAACGCGGCTATGACAAATGAAGTGCTCAGAGTAGCCCATTGCTTTGACGTGCCTGTGGAGGCAGAAATCGGCGAGCTTTTAAGACTGGATAACTGCGGCGCACAAATGGAAAACAAAAATGTGGCAAGTATTGATGATGTGCGGAAGTTTTTAGAGCTTTGCCAGCCGGATTCACTGGCTATCGGCATCGGCAATGCCCACGGCTATTATAAGGGTGAGCCGGATATTCATCTGGAGGTACTTGAGGCGGCCGGTGAAATTACAGATATACCGCTTGTACTTCACGGATGTACGGGAATGAGAGAGGATATTATTAAACAGGCGATTCGCCTTGGTGTGGCAAAAATTAATTTTGGTACGGAAATCAGATATAAATATGTACAGCACTATGAGGAAGCGCTGAAGACGGATCATCAGGGACATTCATGGAAGTTGTCCCAGATGGCAAATGAAGCGCTCACAGAAGATGTGAAGAATATTATACGTCTTGCAGGTTCTGAGGGAAGGGCATAGAAATACGGTATTTTTGAAAAGTGCGGTCTGCACATAAAATAAGTTTATATTATTTTTGGAGGTTATCATGAAAAAGAACGGAGAAATTACATACGCAGAGATTTACTGCCAGCCGGATTCATTTCAGGCGATCAATGACACATTAGAGGATATTTACGCAGAACTTGATAAAGTTTTTAAATCAGGCAAAACATACAGGGAATTAATTTTTACAGGCTGCGGTACATCACTTTATCTTGCACAGGCAGCAGCAGCGGCATTTTCAGCATGTACGGACATTCCGGCAAAGGGCGTTCCGTGCTCAGAGCTTTATTTCTTCCCGGAAAACTATATTAAGGACGGTGAGGTGCTTATTCTTCCGATTACGAGAAAAAGCTATACAACAGAGGTGCGCATGGCCATTGATAAAGTTCATGAATTTAAAAATGTGACAACACTGGCAATTACATGCGATCGTGACAGTGAAAAGTACAATGATTATATGATCTGGTCACCGGATACCGCAGAAGACAGTATCGTTATGACACGTTCATTTACAAGTATGATTTATCTCGCAGTCATTATGGCTTATTATGTCGGCGGCAAAAAAGATAAAATTGAAGCGCTTAAAAATTATAAGGAAGTTTCAGAGCGCGTTTTAAAAGAGCAGGATACTCTTGCAAAACAGATAATGACAGAACATCCGGAGGTCAATCTTTTCATCACACTCGGTCAGGGCATTTACTATGGTATTGCCAATGAATGTATGAATAAGATGAAAGAAATGGGACTTACAAATTCCGAAGGCTACTATGACCTTGAATATCGCCACGGACCGATGAGCCTTGTGGATGATAAAACATTAATTATATGCTTAAGCCACCGCAAATCGAGAGCGGAGGATGTGTCATTAATGACACAGATGAAAGGCTACGGGGCAGTTACGGTTGTTTTGGGTGCTGAGCTTGGCGATGACTTTAAAGATTGTGCCGATTATACATACAACCTTTCAGAGGGCTGGGATGAGCCTGCCTATGCGCCGATTATCGGTTACATCGGACAGTTTGTCGGCTATTATGTAGCACTTGCAAAAGATCTGGACGCTGACACACCGAGAAACCTGTCTCAGGCGATTGTTTTAAAATAACAAATTTATGCCGCTGATGCGGCGGAATGGAGTTTCCTATGAGTCACGAATATTATCAGTATACAAAAGAAGAACTTTTGAAAAATCCGAAGCTGTCTGTCATTGTGATGAAGGACAATGCAGAAGTTTTTTAGTCCATGGCAGTTGAGATGGCCGAGACAATTAAACAAAATAATGCTGAAAATAAAACGACAGTATTTATATGTCCTGTCGGTCCTGTCGGCCAGTATCCGTATTTTGTTGATATGGTTAACGAGGAAAATATCAGCCTTAAAAATGTCTGGTTTATTAATATGGACGAGTATCTTACAGACGATAAGCAGTGGGTGCCGGTGGATCATCCGTTAAGCTTTAGGGGCTTTATGGAAAGAACGGTGTATACAAAAGTAAAACCGGAGCTTGTGATGCCGAAAGAGCAGCGTGTTTTCCCTGATCCAAACAATATTGACTATATTCCAGAGCTTATTGAGAAGCTTGGCGGCGTGGATATTTGCTTTGGCGGTATCGGCATTAACGGTCATGTCGCTTTCAATGAAGCTGACGCGGCAAAGACAAATGAGGAATTTTTAGCGCAGAAGACGAGAGTGCTTGAAATTTCAAAAGAGACACGGACGGCCAATGCCATCGGTGACTTTAACGGTGCTCTTGAAGATATGCCGAAATATTGTGTCACGATTGGTATTTATGAAATTTCCCATGCAAGAAAAATACGTCTCGGCTGTTTCAGAAACTGGCACAGAGCCGTTGTAAGAAGAACAGCTTACGGTGAGGCGACATCGGATTTTCCGGTATCACTTCTGACATCCCATAAGGACATTAACCTTAAAATCACGGAATACGTGGCAGCATTGGAGGATTAAGTATGAAAACTTGGCTTGTCAACGGACAGGTGCTGCATCATGATGAAATAAAGGCGATGGACGTCTGTATTGAAGACGGTCTTATTACAGCCATCGTTAATCCGAGAAATCATGACGACGGCCTTGTTTATGATATGAAGGGCAATACAGCCGTTCCCGGATTTATTGATATTCATACACACGGCGGTGCAGGCGTTGATGCCGGTGATGTTGGCGGGGTTGTGGAGGGGGGCCAGAGGGATGCACTCCCGGATGCCCTTCATCACGTTCTTGTCGATGATCACGGAATGGGTGAACTCCTCACCGCCGTGGACCACACGGTGGCCCACCGCGTCGATCTCGGACATGTCCTTGATGACGCCGTAGTAGTTGTGGGTCAGGACCTCCATGACCAGCTTGATGGCGGCCTCGTGGTCGGGCATGTAACGGTCGGCGTCGTAGACGTCCTTACCGGTGGGGGTGTGCTTGATGTGGCCGTCCAGGCCGATGCGCTCGCACAGGCCCTTGGCCAGAACTTCCTTGGTATCGGGGTCCAGCAGCTGATACTTCAGGGAAGAGCTGCCTGCATTGATGACCAAAATTTTCATGGTATTTTCCACTCCTTACTCGTAAATCCTTGGGATGGTTCTTGCTTGTTTGCCCCCTAGGGGGTAAAATAGTTCATACAGGAATATATTAGCCCATTTTGCGGGAAAGGACAACTGTTTTTTCCCCAAATTTCAAAATTTTTCCGAGGGGTGGTTGGGCCATGCGTACAATCGGCATCATCGCGGAATATAACCCCTTCCACAGCGGCCACCGGCACCACATCCAGGCGGTGCGCCAGGCCTTTGGCGCGGACTGCGCCGTGGTCTGTGCCATGAGCGGCAACTGGGTCCAGCGGGGGGAGGCCGCCTTGGCAGACAAGTGGACCCGAGCAGCCCTGGCCCTCCGGCAGGGGGTGGACTTGGTGCTGGAGCTGCCCACCCCTTGGGCGGTGTCCTCGGCAGAACCCTTTGCCCGGGGCGGGGTGGGCCTGCTCACCGCCACCGGGGTGGTGGACACCTTGAGCTTTGGCAGCGAAGCGGGGGCGCTGCCCCCCTTGCAGGCCGCAGCGGACTGCCTGGCCTCCCCTGCCTGGCAGGAAGTGCTGCGCCAGGGGCTGGCAGAGGGTCTCTCCTTCCCGGTGGCCCGGCAGCAGGCTGCTACGGCCCTTCTCGGGGACGCTGCCCGCTGTCTCCAGGGACCCAACAACAATTTAGGGGTAGAGTACCTGCTCGCCCTGCGTGCCTTAGAGAGCCCGCTGCGCCCTCACACCGTCCCTCGCCAGGGGGCGGGGCACGATGAGGGG
>USSL01000016.1 GCA_900557175.1 uncultured Eubacteriales bacterium | reverse complement strand
GGTGTTATTGTGGACGGCGGCACGTTTGACTGGAAGGCATCAGGAAAATATCCGTGGATATCCGAGGCAAATCCAAGCTATCATGGTATTTCTTTTGCAGATGCGGCGGGACCGGCAGCTTTTGCGACATATATCCGGGCAATTTTACTCAGAGATACCGGTGCGACACTTTCTCCGTTTCATGCATTTATATTTCTTCAGGGACTGGAGACGCTTTCTCTCAGAGTGGAAAGACATGTTGAAAACAGCTTGAAGCTTGTCGATTATTTAAGCAATCATCCGCAGGTTGAAGCCGTGCATCATCCGTCACTTGAAAGTGAGCCAAGTCATGAACTGTACAAAAAATATTTTCCGAATGGCGGAGGCTCTATTTTTACTTTTGAAATTAAGGGTGATGAAAATACAGCGAAAAAATTTATTGATCACCTGCCGATTTTCTCGCTGCTTGCCAATGTGGCTGATGTGAAATCACTCGTCATTCACCCTGCAAGCACAACACATTCACAGCTGACGCAGGAAGAACTTTTAACTCAGGGGATACGTCCGAACACAATCCGTCTGTCTGTTGGTATTGAATCAATCAACGATTTAATTTCGGCGCTTGATACGGCATTTGAGGCTGTTTTAGGCACAGCTGTGTAATAGTGTGTGTGCCGGATAAGAAAAAATTGCATACAGTGCAATTAGATAGGAATGACAGTCAGACAGGACAGACAAAGTTACATGATGATAGCATGGTATATGCGTCTTATCTATGGTATACTAAAAATATCATAAAATTATTATTTAAATATTAAGCAAAACGCATTTTAATAAAAGTGGAGGATAAATAAAATGGCGGAAATTGAGAATAGTAAAGATTTGATTAGTGTACTATGGAGTGGTGCAGATATTTTGAGATCCAAAATGGATGCAAATGAATATAAAGATTATTTGCTGGGAATTGTATTTTATAAATATCTTTCAGATTCTTTTTTGATTAAAGTGTATGATTTACTTTATGATGAAAAACCAACGACGCTCAAAACGGCATTAGAAGCTTACAAAGAAGCATTGGAGGATGAAAGCTCAGCAGAATTAAAAGAACAGCTCATTGAAGAATGTCATTATGTTATGGAGCCGGAACTTACATATACCTATTTTGCGGAGGCAGCAAGAAATAACTCTTTTAACAGAGAACAATTACAAAAAGGATTTAACAATATTGAACAAAGTGATCCTATTTTTTCGGATTTATTTACAGATATTGATTTGTATTCAAATCGTTTAGGTACAGGCGATCAGAAACAGAGTGACACAGTTGCAAGTCTTATAAAAGAAATAGACAAAGCAGATTTATTAAATTCAGACGCAGAAATACTTGGAAATGCTTATGAATATTTAATTGGTCAGTTTGCTTCAGAAACCGGAAAGAAGGCGGGAGAATTTTATACACCGCAAGCTGTATCAAAAATTCTGACTAGAATTGCAATTTCCGGACAGGAACATAAGAAAGGGCTTTCGGTATATGATCCTTGTATGGGTTCAGGTTCTCTTTTGTTAAATGCAAAGAAATATGCCGATGAACCGGGATATATCAAGTATTATGGACAGGAATTGAATACATCAACTTATAATTTAGCAAGAATGAATATGTTTCTGCATGGGATTGCAGCAGACAATCAGAAGCTTAGAAATGGTGATACTTTGGATGCAGATTGGCCGACGGGAGAAGAAACGGATTTTAATATGGTTTTGATGAATCCGCCATATTCGGCAAAGTGGAGTGCGGCAGCAGGGTTTTTACAGGACGAACGTTTTAGTGATTATGGTGTATTGGCACCAAAATCAAAAGCGGATTATGCATTCCTATTACATGGGTTGTATCATTTGAAAAATAATGGAACAATGGCAATCGTTCTTCCTCACGGTGTTCTTTTCAGAGGAGCAGCAGAAGGAAAAATAAGAGAAAAATTACTACGATCAGGAAATATATATGCTGTCATCGGTCTTCCGGCAAACTTATTTTACAATACATCTATTCCGACTTGTATTGTTGTCTTAAAAAAACACAGAGATGGCCGCGATGTTCTTTTCATTGACGCTTCTAAAAAATTTAATAAAGGAAAGAAACAAAATGAAATGACAGACGCTCATATCGAAGAAGTTATTGAACTTTACAGTCAAAGAAAAACTGTGGAGAAAGAAACGTTTTTGGCAAGTTTTGAAGATATTGAGAAAAACGATTTCAATCTTAATATTCCACGATATGTTGATAATTTTGAAAAAGAAGAAGAAATTGATCTCAATGCACTGCTGACAGATATGAAGAAAACGGATGAGGAATTAGAGAAGGTTCATGGAGAATTCTTATCTCTTTTAAAGGAACTGACATCATCGGATGCAGCTATTATGTCTTCGTTAAATGATTTAATTGAGAAGATGGAGGGGTAATAGATATGTCAAAACCTAAAATTAGAGTTAAAGGATACAAAGATGATTGGGAACAGCGTAAGGTTGGCGATTTGCTACAGGAACGTAATGAACAAGCACCAATGAGTGAAGATTATCCATTGATGGCATTTATTGCAAATCAAGGAGTTGCACCAAAAGGAGAGCGTTATGATCGCAGTGCTTTAGTAAATGATGAAGCTGGGAAAAAATATAAACGGACGGAGTTTGGTGATTTTATATACAGTTCAAATAATTTAGAAACAGGTTCGATAGGGTTAAATAAGTACGGAAATGCTTGTATTTCACCAGTTTATAGCATTTTTAAGCCAACAGGAAAGGCAGAGTTGGATTTCCTTGGTAGGAGATTTCTTAGAAAAGATTTTATAAACGAAATGGTCAAATGGAGGCAGGGGGTTGTTTATGGACAGTGGAAAATTCACGAGGACGATTTCCTAAAAATTCAGATTGAAGTTCCATGTATGGATGAACAAAAGATAATAGGAGAGTATTTTAACACCCTCGATTGTCTCATCACCCTTCACCAACGGAAGTGTGACGAAACAAAAAAATTAAAAAAATACATGCTTCAAAAAATGTTTCCACAAAACGGAAATAAAGTTCCTGAAATACGATTTTTTGGATTTACTGATGATTGGGAACAGCGTAAGTTCAATGAATTCGTAAAAAATGTAGCAAAAAAGAATAAGGATAATCTTGATTTAGAACCATTTGCAGTTACGAACGACAGAGGATTTATTGCACAAAAAGATGCACATGAAGACTTTGGATATATGAAAGACACCGATCGTAGAGCTTATAATATTGTTCCGCCAAATTCATTTGCATATAATCCGGCAAGAATAAATGTTGGTTCATTAGGTTATTACGCAGGTACAGAAAATGTAATAGTTAGCTCACTTTATGAGGTTTTTCAAACGGAAGATTTTATTGATGATAGATTCCTTTGGCATTGGTTAAAATCGGAGCATTTTCCTAAATGGATAGAAAAACTACAAGAGGGAAGCGTGAGATTGTATTTCTATTTTGATAAGTTGATTCAGTGCCAAATGATGATTCCTTCAGTGGAAGAACAAAAGATAATCTCGGAATATTTAGATAGGATTGATACCCTCATCACCCTTCACCATCGGAAGTATGAAGAATTACAGAAAATCAAGAAATTTATGCTGCAAAATATGTTTGTTTAAGGAATTGGTATTGATTTAAAGCTGAAACAGAAATATGGAGATAAGAAGTACACAGAGAAAAATAGTGTGTAAAAAATGGAGGCTTACGATGTAAATAAGTAAGTGTCCCCCAATAGGAGGTTTTTAATGAGTGAGAATAAAAGGAAAATAGGTTTTACTATTGCATGTATAAACGAATTTGCACGGCATTATAATCTCGGTATACAAGAAGCTTTTCGTTACCTTTTTCAATTTAAAGGTATTGCGTTTATAAAAGAAAATTATGAAGTTGAGCATACGTTAGATTTTGAAACGATAGTAGAAGATTTGGGAATATTGTGCCGGAAAAACGGGGGGATGTTATGAGATTATATCATGGAAGTAATATCGAGATTGATAGTATAAATTTAGCGATGTGTAGACCGTATAAAGATTTTGGAAAAGGATTTTATTTAACAGATATAAAAGAACAGGCAGAAAAAATGGCGGTAAGAGTGTCTAAAATCTATGGTGGTTCACCTGTTGTAAACACTTATGAAATCCAAGATGATTTCAGAAAAATAGAGTCTATTACGATTAAAGACTTTGGAGTGGAAACAACGGAAGAATGGGCAAAATTTGTCATGAATAATAGAAGTCGAATATTTACAAATGTGAAAGATACTTTGTGTAATCAAGACAATAAATATGACATTGTCATAGGACCTGTTGCGGATGATAATATGGCATTGTTGTTCCGGCAGTATGAAAATAAAATTATTGATTTTGAAACTTTACTGAAGGGTATGATATATAAAAAGACATCATCGCAGTATTCTTTTCACACAGAAAAAAGTATAAAGCTTTTGCGAAAGGCAGGAATTTAATATGGGTAAACAGGAACAGTTGATTGAGTATATAGTTCAGGATATTGTTGATATGTTATCTTCTGACCAAAATATAGAATATGATGAGGCTATGAATAAATTTTATAATTCAAAAGTTTTTGAAAAACTTCAAGATAAAGAAACAGGTTTATATCTGGAAAGTTCAGAATATGTGTATGATCTTTTTAAAGATGAGATCAATTTTGGACGTATTATTCAGGCGGAAATATAAGATTTATGTGATATAACTTTACATTATCGTAAGTGTGAGAAATTAGTAAAATAATAGGAAAACGATTGGGAACAGCGTAAGTTTCCTGAGTTTGTTTCATTCTTTAATGGTTTAACTTATACACCAAACGATGTGCAAGAAACAGGAACATTGGTGTTGAGATCTTCAAATGTAAAAAATGGAGAAATTATAGATGCTGACAACGTATATGTGAACGATAGAGTAGTGACAACTGAGAATGTACAGGAAGGAGATATCGTTGTTGTAGTAAGAAACGGTTCCCGTGCACTAATAGGAAAACATGCACAAATTAAGACTTCTATGCCAAATACAGTAATTGGAGCATTTATGAGCGGAATACGTTCTGAACATTCTTCCTTTGTAAATGCACTGCTTGATACGGTTGCGTTTGAAAGCGAAATTGCAAAGAATATGGGAGCAACTATTAATCAGATTACAGGCTATATGTTTTCAAAAATGGAATTTAGGATTCCATCTGGAAAAGAGCAAGAGCGAATAGGTGAATATTTTCAAAGTCTAGACCACCTCATCACTCTTCACCATCGTAAGTTAAATAGTTCTTCAAAAAGAGAGACTTTTGCTTGGGAACAGCGTAAGTTGGGGGAAGTGGCAGATATAGTTGGTGGTGGAACACCAAGTACAAATGTTTCTGATTATTGGGATGGAGATATTGATTGGTATGCACCTGCCGAAATTTCAGATCAAATATATTTATCTTCAAGCCAAAGAAAAATAACTGAAGAAGGTTATAATAACAGTTCAGCTAAAATACTTCAAATAGGAACGGTATTGTTTACTTCTCGTGCAGGGATAGGGAAAACCGCTATTTTAAGACAAAAAGGCTGTACTAATCAAGGTTTTCAATCAATAGTACCACATAAAGATGAATTGGATTCATACTTCATTTTTTCACGAACAGAAGAATTAAAAAAATATGGAGAAACTGTCGGTGCAGGTTCAACTTTTGTAGAGGTATCGGGCAAACAAATGGCAAATATGGAGTTAATGATGCCAAAAACAATAAGAGAACAAGAGGTGATTGGCGCATACTTTGCCAAGCTCGACCACCTTATCACCCTTCACCATCGGAAGCTTATTTGGGCTGAATATGTATTAAAATCTATTAAAATTATACAAATCATTGGAAAGGAGAAGGAAAAAATGCCGGAATTAGAGAAAATTATAGAAGAAAAATTAATAGATCAATTAGTTTATGGTGAGTCTCAATGGATTTATCGTGAAGATTTAAAAACGGAGGAGGATCTTTGGAAGAATTTTAAATATATTCTCGAACAGAATAATAAGGATCGTTTAAATGGAGAACCATTGTCGGATGCTGAGTTTGAGCAGATAAAAAATCAGCTGCAGTTTTCTTCTTTCTATAAAGCCGGTGAATGGTTAGTCGGGGAAAATGGAAAAGTTATGGTTCATGTTCAAAGAGATACACAGCGGTTGCATTTGATTGTTATGAATCATGAGCATATTGCAGGTGGAAGCAGTGTATATGAAGTTATTAACCAGTATAGCGCATTGAAAACTGATGATGTTAATACGGCAGCAAGAGACAGACGGTTTGATGTTACGCTGATGATTAATGGTCTTCCAATGATACATATTGAATTAAAAAATAGGCAGCATTCTTATATGGATGCTTTTTGGCAGATTAAAAAATATATTAGTGAAGGTAAGTTTTCCGGGATTTTTTCCGCAGTTCAGATGTTTGTCGTTAGCAATGGCGCAGATACAAAATATTTTGCGGCAGCAAGTGATACAGAGTTGAATCCTAAATTTATGAGTGGGTGGGTTGATACGGAGAATAATCCGGTAGCAGATTATATTGACTTTGCCAAAGGTGTTCTTCGTATTCCCGAGGCACATGAGATGATTGCACGATATACAGTTTTAGACGAAGATGCCAAAAGGCTGATTTTACTTCGTCCTTATCAGATACATGCGATTGAATCTATTAGAGAGGCGTCTAAAAAATCAATGTCCGGATTTGTATGGCATACAACAGGTTCAGGAAAAACTTTGACTTCCTATAAAGCAACGAGAAACCTGCTTATGGATATTCCTGCTATAGATAAAGCCATTTTTCTGATTGACCGTAAAGACCTTGACACACAGACGACAATGGCATTTCAGGCTTATGCGAACAACGACTTGGTCGATGTCGATGAAACTGATAATGTAAATGATTTGAAAAAGAAATTAAAATCAGACGATCGTCAAGTTATTGTTACCACTATTCAGAAAATGCAGATTCTGGTCAGTAAAAGACTTCAGGAAGGAACAGCAGACTATAGTAAAATTAAAAATTTAAAAATTGCATTTGTTGTTGATGAATGTCACAGAGCTGTTACTCCAAAGACAAAACGAGAGCTGGAAAGGTTTTTTGGACGTTCACTTTGGTATGGATTTACGGGAACACCTAGATTTGCAGAAAATCCGTACCCACAGATGGGAGATTTGCCACGGACTACAGAAGAATTATATGGGAAATGTCTTCATAAATATACAATTCAGAATGCAATCCATGACAATGCTGTGCTTGGCTTTCAGGTAGAGCATAACGGACCAAAGAATATGGAAGATGAGACAAGTATCGGCGCTTATGATAACGAAGCACATATGCTTAGTGTGTTGGATATTATTTTGAACAAATCTTCTCATAAACTGGGATTTCAAAATGGAAAAGGGCAGACCTATGAAGGACTTCTTACAACAAGCTCTATTCAGATGGCTCAAAAATATTATGAGCTTTTAACTAAAGTAAAAAATGGCGAGACATCGCTTGTAATTGATGAAAAGATCAAACAGGTGCTTCCGGATTTTCCTAAATTTGCAATTACGTATTCAGTCACAGAAAATGAGGAAGGATCGCATGTCAATCAGGAAAAGATGCAGAAATCTCTGGATGATTATAATGAGATGTTCGGTACAAAATATGAAATTTCACAAATTCAGGGATATAATGGAAATTTGAATAAGCGTTTAGCGCGAAAAGATCCAAAATATAAAAGCAGGAATGAACAGTTGGATCTCGTAATTGTAGTGGATCGTCTGCTTACAGGTTTTGATGCCCCATGTATGTCCACTATTTTTATTGATAGACAGCCGATGGGACCTCATGATTTAATTCAGGCATTTTCAAGGACAAATCGTATTTTTGACAAGAATAAAACCTATGGGCAGATTGTCACTTTTCAGGCACCAAAATTATTTAAAGAAAGTGTGGATAATGCAGTAAAATTATATTCTGCAGGAAGTACAGAAGAAGCTTTAGTTGCTGAATGGGAAGAAGTAGAGGCAGCGTTTAGAAAAGCTTTGGCAGCGCTTAGAGTATCAGCTCAAACGCCGGAGGAAGTCGTGTCAATGTCTTTAAAAGAAAAGAAGGTATTTATTAAGCTGTTTCAGAACTTTGATCGTTTATTTGCACAGCTTAAATCTTTTACGAAATACGAAGAACGTATGCTGGACGATTATGGAATTACGGAAGAAGAATATGATAAATATGCAGGTGTTTATAAGAATGCAATGGAGGAAATTAAGATTGCAGAAGGCGAAGGTGACGACTCGGAAAAAGAACCATCTGAAGAAACAATTGATGTAGATTATCAATTGATGGCATACAGCAATACGAAGATAGATTATGAATATATTATTAATTTGATCCAAAATATTGTAACACCGAACGAGGAGGCAGAAGAAGTTTCTCCGGAGGAAAGACAGAAACAAATGGATGAAGTCAAACAGTATGTGGAAGAAATGGAAAAAGATAATCCGAAAGTCGCAGCAATTATGTTCCGGCTGATTAGTGAAATTGAGCAGGATGAGAATAAGTACAAAGGACAATCTATTTTAAATATTGTTGAAAATATGAAAAATGAGTGTATTGATAAAGTGATTTCTGATTTTTGTATGACATGGTATGCGTCTAAAGAAGATGTAATGTATGCTGCGCTGCATTATCGAAATGGTGAAATTCCTAATGAGAGCGTTATTAAGGCAACTATTGATTATCAAAGTTATAAGGCAGCTGAACGGGAAAAGGCATTGCAAAAGTTTAAATATTATAAGCAGTGTATGGCAGAATTAAGAAAAACACTGGATGAGGAAATAAAGCCATTATTAAGTGTTGCATAACAATAAATATTGATGATTTACTGTTTATATCAGCGTAAGTGATTTTGAGAAAGGAAGGAAACTTATGCAGCAGAATATAGAAAAAATGCAGTTATTCTATGAGTATTATAAACAGTGGATCGATGTATATAAAAAAGGCGCTATTAGAGAAGCTACTATGGCAAAATATGTGATGACACAGAAATGGGTAGAAAAACTGGCACCGCAATTAAAGGTGTATGAACTTACGAGAACAGCGTATCAGAAGTTATTAAATGATTATGCGAAGGTTCATGAGAGACAGACGACTTTGGATTTTCATCATCAGCTAAAAGGCGCCATACTGGATGCCGTCGATGAGGGATTGATTGAACGAGATCCGACAAGAAAAGCAATTATCAAAGGGAAAACACCGGGTGTCAAAAAGATAAAATATCTGAATCAGTTTGAGCTTCATACTTTGCTTGCGCATTTAGATATTAAGTCAGAAGTCAATTGGGATTGGTTTATTTTATTAGTTGCAAAAACAGGAATGCGTTTTTCAGAGGCATTGGCGATAACACCGGGTGATTTTGATTTTGCCAGACAGACATTATCTATCAGCAAAACATGGGATTATAAAGGTGAAGGCGGATTTTTGCCGACAAAAAATAAATCTTCGGTAAGGAAAATACAAATTGATTGGCAGATTGTTGTAAAATTTTCTGAATTGATAAAAAATCTTCCGGAAGATAAGCCGCTTTTTGTTGGAGATAAAAAAATCTATAATTCTACAGTAAATGATGTACTTACCCGGCATTGTAAGGCATGTGGAATTTCGGAAATCTCTATTCATGGGCTCAGGCATACTCATGCTTCGCTTTTATTATTTGCCGGCGTTTCGATTGCCAGTGTAGCAAGGCGTTTAGGACATGCAAGTATGACAACAACACAGAAAACGTATTTGCACATCATTCAGGAACTGGAGAACAAAGATGTTGATTTGGTAATGAGAACATTATCGGGATTATAAAAGCAGTTTTTTAAGAAAGGTCACTTACGCTGATCTCAAATATAAACGGCGGAATAAGAATAATAGAGCCCATGAACTGTAAACTGACGGATCATGGACTCTAAATAGCCATTGTTTGATTATTCTTTGATATAAAAGAGTACACCTAATGTGCCGGGGCCGCAATGGCTGGAAATAACGCCGCCCGCACGGGTGATGTAAATGTGCTCAAAGTAGTTTAAGCTGTCCAAATAAGAATGGATTTCTTTGATAATGTTTTCATCACAGCCCGAGTGGGTGATAAATACGCAGGAGGGATCGGCAGAGCGCAGGTCGGCTTCCATTTCTCTGACATATTTTAAAAGAACAGCGGATTGTTTTCCACGGTATTTTTTGGATACGTTCATAGCGCCCTGTTCCACAACAATCTGAGGCTTCAACTTCAGTGTGTTAGCCAAAAGAGCTGTTACGGCATTGCAGCGGCCGCCTCTTGCGAGATATGTCAGCGTTTCAACGACAAAGCTTGCGCGTACTTTTGTGCGCCGATGGTTTACAAGTTCTACAATTTCTTTTGCAGATTTTCCGTTTTTAATCAGTTGTGCGGCATATAGAAGCTGCAGGCCGATGCCGGTAGAGAGATTCATGGAGTCGATGACGTACAGTCTGTCATAATTTAAGTCATCGGCAAGCAGGCGGATGACGTTGCAGGTTGTACTCATCTGCTCGGAGATTCCGAAAAAAATAATATCATCTCCGGCATCTGTAAATGGTTTTAATATTTCAAGGGCGCGCTCGTAGGAACAGGCGGCTGTTTTTGGAACCTGACGGTTGGCGTCAGACCATTGATAAATTTCATCAGGTGTAATTTGTTCGCCATCGTAATAGCTTTTGTCATTCAGCACAATATATAGAGGTATTGTGACAATGTGAAAAGTTTCTTTTAATTCAGGAGATAAATCGCATGTAGAATCAGCAACGAGCTGAATATTTGACATAGTAATTCCTCATTTCTTATAATTTGATACCATTTAAACTTTGAAGAATAAAATAATAGAGACTGCGGTCGCCTTTTGCACTTCACAGCCTCCAAAATATCTGTAACGTCCCCTGCGGGAATCGAACCCACAGCTAGCGCTTAGGAGGCGCTTGTTTTATCCGTTAAACTAAGAGGACATGATTGTAAGTAACAAAATATCTGTTTTGTTGCTCTATCATTCTACTATGAAGCCAAGTAAAAGTCAATGGAGGCGTGTGATTTAACAAAAGTTTGTAGCCATATGATTTAACAAAAGTTTGATAAATTTATCCTTGATTTAAAAAAACTTCTGAAATTTAACATTCTTTTTAAATTGTTTCACAGAAATAAGGTGGAGAGCGCTTTGATATTTTTGTATGCTGATACCAGTGTACAGAGAACGTGCGCAGCGCGGCTTTTGTACACCGGTGACGGACTGTTTCGGAAAGAGACAGGGGCGTTTGGTTAAAATATAAAAGAGAGAATATGTTCAGGAGGAACTACATGAAAAAAATTGCAGGTTTATTTTTGACATCGGTCATGCTGACCGGGGCACTCGCAGGCTGCGGCGCTGATACAGCAGCTGCACAGACAGCCGCACAGACAACGGCAGACAAAAATTCGGAGAGCGCAAAAACAGTTGGGACAGCCGATGAGGACGGTGCAAAGACAGCAAAAACGCCGAAGTACGTCTTTTTATTTATCGGAGATGGTATGAGCTATCCGCAGATACAGCTGACAAATTATTTTGTGAGTGCCAATGCGGCAAAGGAAGCGGGCGAGACGGTGACTGTTGACGGTGAAGAAAAATCAGTTCTGTCGAGTAAAAATAATCTGACGATGATGGATTTTCCGGTGTCGGGCTCGGCGCAGACTTATGACAGTACGTCTTTTGCACCGGATTCGGCATCGACGGCCACTTCGATTGCCACGGGAAATAAGACGTGGAGCGGCAGTATCAATGTGAGCACGGATTTCACGAAAGAGTATGAGACGATTGCAGAAAAGCTGAAAAAACAGAAAGATTATAAGGTCGGGATTATTACAAGTGTCAATATGAATCATGCGACGCCGGCAGCTTTTTATGCCCATCAGGAATCAAGAAATGCTTATTATGATATCGGACTGGAAATGATTGAAAGTAATTTTGATTATTTTGCAGGCGGAGCGCTCCTTGCCCCGACTGGTGAAGATGAGAAGCAGGAAGACCTTTACAGTCTTTCGGAAAAAGCAGGCTATAAGGTTGTGAAGACACAGAAAGAGGCGGAGGCGCTGACGCCGGAGGATGGCAAGGTCATTGTTGTCGACGAGCATTTGGCAGACAGCAATGCGATGGCTTATGATATGGATCTTGAGGACGGCCAGTGGGCGCTTGCCGATTATGTAGACAAGGGCATCGAGATGCTTGACAATGAGAACGGTTTCTTTATGATGGTCGAGGGCGGAAAGATTGACTGGGCATGTCATGCAAATGATGCTGCATCGACGATTTCTGATACAATTGCGCTTGATGAGGCGGTTGCGGAAGCCGTGGAATTTTACAATGAGCACCCGGATGAAACGTTGATTCTTGTGACGGGCGATCATGAGACCGGTGGTCTGACAATCGGCTATGCCGGAACAGATTATGATACATTCCTTACAAATTTCAACAATCAGAAGATTTCTTATGCAAAGTTTGACTCTGACTATGTGAGCAAATATAAAGAGGAAAAAACAGATTTTGACACAGTGATGAAAGATGTCACAGAGCTTTTTGGATTAAAGGCACCGGCAGCGGAGGGGACAGAGACTACATCGCAGAAAGACAGCGCCGATAAGCACCCTGAGTCTGAAGATGACGGAAGTCTTGAAATGACACAGTACGAATATGATAAATTAAAAGAGGCGTACGAGACAACAATGAGCCGCACAGGAGAGGAAGAAGAATTCGGACAGGATGAGTATGTGAAATACGGCAGCTACGAGCCTCTGACTGTGACGATCACACATATTTTAAATAATAAGAGCGGCATTAACTTCGGTTCTTACGCCCATACAGGTCTTCCGGTTGAAGTATTTGCCATGGGCGCAGGGCAGGAAAACTTTGGCGGTTATTATGACAATACCGATATTTATGAAAAAATGGCGTCACTTACGGGCGTAAAATAACGAGGGCATATATGAGACAGGCATTTTTGAAAAAGAAGAATTCAATTTTTCTGATGCTTATCATAGGTCTTATTCTGACAGCGATCCTTGCAGCCGTTCCAACCGGCTACGAGGACGCTTTGATTTATAAGGATATGGAAAGGGCAACAGCAAAGATTACAGAGGTGGATAATTCGGCGATTAAAAGTTCAGGCTTGATACAGTCGGGGGAACAGTCATGTACGCTCCTTATTGAGGACGGTATTTTTGAGGGGCGTGAGATGACAGGCGTCAATTTTCTCAGCGGTTCTTTAGAAAAGGATAAGATTTATAAGGTTGGCGACAGGGCGCTAGTGACAATCAGCTATGACGGCGATGAGATAAATTCTGTCGTGATGTCGGATCATTACAGGCTTGATAAGGAGATCATCCTTTTGGCTGCCTTTGCGCTGCTTTTGATTATTGTAGCCGGGCGAAACGGTCTTCTTGCCATATTTTCTTTTTTTATTACGATACTTACAATCTGGAAAATTTTAGTGCCGGCTTATTTAAAAGGGTATCCGCCGGTGTGGACAGGAATTTTAATCACCGTATTTATTACAGTCATCATTATTTTCTTTGTGTATGGTTTTGATAAAAAGACAGTGACGGCGTCTTTGGGATCGCTTCTCGGAATTTTTACAACCTGTATTTTGGGAATGATTTTTACGGATTTATTCAGAATCAACGGTGCGGTCATGCCGGACTCGGAATCGCTTTTGTACAGTGGTTTTCAGCATCTTGATCTGACAGCTATTTTTATGAGCAGTATTTTTATCGGCGCTTCCGGGGCAATGATGGATCTGTCAGTGGATATTACATCGGCAGTTTGTGAAGTTGTGGAGAAGAAGCCGGATATTTCATGGAAAGAGGCGGCAAAATCCGGCATGAATGTCGGGCGGGCGGCCATGGGCACGATGACGACAACGCTTCTTCTTGCCTATTCAGGAGGGTATATTACGCTTCTGATGGTATTTATGGCGCAGGGGACGCCGACGGATCACATTTTGAATTACAAGTATGTTGCCGCGGAAATCCTGGACACTGTTGTGGGGAGCTTTGGCCTTGTGACAGTGGCGCCGTTTACAGCCCTTGTGGCGGGATTGATGCTGACTAAGAAAACGAAGAAGATTAAAGAAGTATAATTTGGCAGGCTTTCAAAAAATCAGGTGTGGTGCCGGTTTTTGAAAGCCTGTTTTTATGGGAAATGCCTTTGAATTGTCCGCGATATTCTGCTATATACTTTTGGCGGACAGTATGGTAAAATAATAACAGGGTTGATTTTGGGTATGATTTTCATGTCTGCACCGGCTAAATGTGCAGATATAAGTGAGGAGGAATTTTTATGGAGAGCAGATTAAGAGACATTCGTTCAAAGGTAAATCCGAAGGCGAGAATTAAAGTGATGGAGGGGCATTTTGCGACGAGCCATTCGCATATTAATACTTATATTGATATGTCCACGGTAAAGTGCCGTCATAATAATGCCCGTGAGACGGCAAAGACACTGGCAGAAAAGTATGTGACAACGCTGTCTGTCGATACGATTATCTGTTTGGATGGAACTGAAATGATTGGGGCCTACATGGCGGAGATTTTATCGGATAATTCGGTCATGTCTCTTAACAGCGGAAAGAATATTTCTGTTGTAACACCGGAGTTTAATCCGATGGGACAGATGATTTTCAGAGATAATACACAGAGAATGATTAAAAATATGCAGGTGCTTCTTTTAGTTGCATCGGCGACGACAGGAAAGACGATTGACCGTGCCGTTGAGTGTATTGAGTATTATGAGGGCAGTGTCTGCGGCATTTCTGCGATTTTCAGTGCAGCAAAGGAAAGCCACGGCCTTGAAATCAATACAATATTTACGGACAGGGATTTGCCGGAATATAGGGCATATTCCCATGCGGACTGCCCATATTGCAAGCAGAAAATGCGCGTTGAGGCGATTGTGAACAGCTACGGTTATTCAAAGCTGTAAAGACGGTCAGTCATGCAAAATTTTCAGATAGGAAGGCGTAGGTTTGCATGAATTATATTGTTTTGGATTTTGAGTGGAATCAAAGTACTTATGGCAGAGAGGCGCGCCTTCGGCGGCTGCCCTTTGAAATTATTGAAATCGGCGCCGTAAAGTTAGATGCACAGGGCAGGGTGATTGAAGAATATGATACGATCATCCGCCCTGTAGTCTATAAAAAAATGCATCATATGACGATGGAAATGACGGGCATTACAGATGAAATGCTTAAAACGGGTGTTCGATTTGATAAGGCCGCCCTTGATTTCATTTTATGGTGCGGCGACGATTATATGTTTTGCACATGGGGCAATCTTGACCTTTTTGAATTTCAGCGGAATCTCAAATATCACAGATTGCTGGATTTGGTTGACGGACCGGTAAAGTATATCAATCTTCAGAAAATATTTAAGCAGTTTTACAGTGATGAGCAGACAGTCAGCGCTCTTGAGACAGCCGTTGACTATTTTGATATTAGAAAAGATGAAGCCTTTCATCGTGCAATTCAGGATGCCCGCTATACGGCGGCAGTTTTTGAGCATATGGATATAGAAAAGATGCTCGATAATTTTACAGTGGATTATTATCAGTACCCGCGGACAAAGGATGAGGAAATAGAGCTTCATTATGAAATGTATGACAAGTACATTTCACGCGGTTTTAGAACAAAAGAGGCGGCATTAAAAGATAAACGGGTGTGTGAAACCCGTTGTTTTATGTGCGGAAAAGATGTGGGAACGGTGATGGACTGGTTTTCTTCAAAGACGAGAAACTACTATTGCCTGATTCAATGTCCCGATCACGGTTATACGAGAGGCAAGATTAAATTAAAGCGTATGGATGATGACAGAATTGTTGCAGTGAAAACGCTGAGGCCGATTGATGAAGCACAGGCACAGGAAATTCTTACGGTAAAACAGGAGGTTATCGAAAAGCGCAGAGAGCGCAGACATCAATAGAAAAGGAAAAGTATGGGAAAAGCGAAGTTTATTATCAATATTGTTTCGGGTGATAACGGCGTACTGAATCAGCTGGAATCAATTATCGGCTGTCTTGTGCTGAATCAGCTTGTCAGTCATGTGGATGTTGTTTATACGCACAAAGAAAATGATGCAATGAATGAAGCAAAGAAGATGCAGCCCGGCGAATATGATTTTGTTGTCTGTGTCGGCGGTGACGGGACACTCCATGATGTTGTCAACGGCGTTATGGCCGGAAACAATCACACGCCGATTGCCGTATTTAGTGCAGGTACGGCGAACAGTTTTGCAAAGGCCTTGCAGCTTCCGGTGGAAAAGACAGATTTTTGCCGGATGATTAAACGGTTTAAGACACTTTCGGCTGACGTCGGCAGAATTGATGATAAATATTTTATCAATGCGGCCGCCGGCGGTATGATGATGAGCGCCATGTATAAGACCTCCAGCGAAAATAAGGCTGTTTTTGGCCGTGCGGCATACATGATTGAGGGGGCAAAGCTGCTTCCGAAGCAGATGTTTAAGAGTGCAAAGCTTGAGATTTGTGCGGATAGTTTTTATAAAAAAGGTGATATTTCTCTGTTTGTTGTAAAAAATGCGGGAAATGCTACAGGCAATAAGGATATTGATATGATTGGAACAATGACAGAC
>USSL01000015.1 GCA_900557175.1 uncultured Eubacteriales bacterium | reverse complement strand
CCAAAGGATCACAAAGTCACACAGGCTTTAGAAGAAGCTTATACAAGCCTTTACGGCGACAAACGTATCGGTGCTGAGGAAACACTTGAAATGAGACAGGCCCGTCCGCTCACAGATAAGTGGACATTCTCAACAAACGGCGTTTCAATCATGGGAAGAAACGGTATCCCTTGCATCGGCTTCGGACCTGGCGCAGAAGCTCAGGCGCACGCACCAAACGAAAAGACATGGAAACAGGATCTTGTAACATGTGCCGCTGTTTACGCTGCACTTCCGGCTGCATACTGCAAATAATTAAACCACAGGGGGCAAAAGCTTCTGCCCCCATATCTTAAAATTAAACTTTTGGAGGATTTTATTTATGAAAACATTACAGGATTACATCGACAAATTAAACAAATTAAACTTTAAAGATATGTACAACGGCGACTTCTTCCTTACATGGGAGAAGACAGACGACGAAATCGAAGCTGTATTCACACTTGCTGACGCTCTGCGTTATATGAGAGAAAATAACATCTCTACAAAGGTTTTTGAGAGCGGTCTCGGAATTTCTCTTTTCCGTGACAACTCTACACGTACACGTTTCTCCTTTGCTTCTGCCTGCAACTTATTAGGACTTGAAGTACAGGATCTTGTTGAAGGCAAATCTCAGGTTGCTCACGGCGAAACAGTCCGCGAGACAGCAAACATGATTTCTTTCATGGCTGACGTTATCGGTATCCGTGACGATATGTACATCGGCAAAGGAAACAAATATATGCACGAAGTTGTTGACGCTGTGACACAGGGCAACAAGGACGGTATCCTTGAGCAGAAACCGACACTTGTAAATCTTCAGTGCGATATCGACCATCCGACACAGGCAATGGCTGATATGCTTCACATCATCCATGAGTTCGGCGGCGTTGAAAATCTTAAAGGCAAAAAACTTGCAATGACATGGGCCTACTCTCCTTCCTACGGAAAACCTTTATCTGTACCACAGGGCATCATCGGTCTTATGACACGTTTCGGCATGGATGTTGTTCTTGCACATCCTGAAGGCTATGAAATATTCCCTGAGGTTGAAGAAGTCGCTGCGAAGAACGCCGCAAAATCCGGCGGTTCTTTCACAAAAACAAACAGTATGGCTGAAGCCTTCAAAGATGCTGATATCGTTTATCCAAAGAGCTGGGCTCCGTTTGCAGCAATGGAAAAACGTACAGAGCTTTACGGCAACGGCGATACAGAGGGTATCAAGGCACTTGAGAAAGAGCTTCTTGCACAAAACGCCGAGCATAAAGACTGGGCTTGTACCGAAGAACTTATGGCAACAACAAAAAACGGCAAGGCACTTTACATGCACTGCCTCCCTGCTGATATCACAGGCGTAAGCTGTGAAGAAGGCGAAGTTGACGCTTCCGTATTCGACCGTTACAGAAATCCTTTATATAAAGAAGCAAGCTTTAAACCATACATTATTGCAGCAATGATTTTCCTTGCAAAATTTGCCGATCCTGCCGATATTCTCAAAAAGCTTGAGGAAAAAGGTACTCCAAGAGTGTTCAAATAATTGACAGGGGTGTAATAAAATGGCTGACAAGAAAAAAAGAGTTGTTATCGCTCTCGGCGGTAACGCGCTGGGAAATACACTCCCGGAACAAATGAAGGCTGTTAAAATCACAGCAAAGGCCATTGTTGACTTAATTGAAGAAGGCTTTGAGGTCGTTGTCGCACACGGCAACGGTCCTCAGGTCGGTATGGTTAATAACGCAATGATTGCCTTGACACACGAAGATGAACAGCAGCCGAACACACCGCTCTCCGTCTGCGTTGCCATGAGTCAGGCCTATATCGGCTATGACTTACAAAACGCTCTGAGAGAAGAACTTTTAAACAGAAATATTACAGATGTTCCTGTTGCGACAATGATTACGCAGGTGCGTGTCGATGCCGATGATCCTGCCTTTTTGGCGCCGTCAAAGCCTATTGGCAAGTTTGTCAGCAAAGCTCAGGCCGAAAAGATGGAAAAACAATTCGGCTATATTATGAAGGAAGATGCCGGACGCGGCTACCGCCGTGTTGTCGCTTCTCTGAAGCCTGCCGAAATCATTGAAATCGGCACAATCCGCACAATGGTTAATTCCGGTGATCTCGTCATCGCCTGTGGCGGCGGCGGCATTCCTGTCATCCGCGAAGGAAACCATTTAAGAGGCGCAAGCGCCGTCATCGACAAAGACTTTGCAAGCTGTCTGATGGCAAAAGAACTTGACGCCGATTATTTAATCATTCTCACTGCCGTTGAAAAGGTCGCCTTAAACTATGGCACACCAAAAGAAAAATGGCTCAGTGACCTCACTGTAGAGGAAGCAAATAAGTATATTGACGAAGGACATTTTGCACCGGGTTCAATGCTTCCTAAAGTACAGGCTGCTGTCGATTTTGCCCGGTCAAAACCGGGGCGGACAGCTTTAATCACGCTTCTTGAAAAATCAAGAGAAGCACTGCAGGGAAAAACCGGCACACTTTTCCATCTGTAAACACTATCGTGCCAACGATTTTTGACCTCTCCTAAACTAATATAAAATCGAAATCCCAAAAATGGGAATCCGAAAATTTCGGATTCCCATTTTTCACACAAAAATATTCTTACAAAAATTACTTCTTTAATGCGACAACTTCGATTTCTACAAGGGCATCCTTTGGAAGCGCCGCCACCTGAACTGCAGAACGCGCCGGATAATTGCCTTCGCTGAAAAATTCTGCATAAACGCCGTTCATCTTTGCAAAATCAGCAATATCCTTTAAAAACACAATTGTCTTCACAACATCGTCCATTGTGCATCCTGATGACTCCAGAATAGCTTTTACATTTGTCAGAGACTGTCTTGTCTGTCCTTCGATATCCTCTGCTGCAAAGCTGCCTGTTTCCGGGCAAATTGGAAGCTGTCCCGAAAGAAAAAGTAAACGCCCTGTGTCAACCCCCTGTGAGTATGGGCCAATTGCTGCCGGTGCCTTGACCGTACTTAATACTGTTTTCATATACCATCTCTCCTTTTAAAATAATTTTTCATTATAATAATAATTTATCACACTTCGCGTTATATGTCAATATTCCTTCGCGACAGCAGACGTTTTTTATAAATCATTCTATAACCCGAATTCCTGAAAATTCTTCAGCAAGAAACATTGAAATTATTTCCGGTACGTGCGATAATATAGAAAAAGTTATTTTTTATATACATGGGAGAAAGTTATGTTACCTAAAATTTTACAGCCATATACAATTCTTGTTGATTTCCTCGCACAGGCACTCGGTCCCGATTATGAAATCGCCCTTCAGGATTTGACCTCCGAGGAACATGCCATCGTCGCCATTGCCAACAATCATATTAGCGGCCGCCGTGTCGGCAGTCCTTTAACCGATGCTGCGCTGCAGATGTTAAAATCAAAAGCCTACGAAAGCAATGAATTTTTAACGAATTACAAAGGAATTTCTGAGGACGGACGACTTCTCCGTTCCTCAACAATGTTTATTAAGGACGAAAATGATACACCGGTCGGCCTTTTATGCATCAATTTTGATGCAAGCCGCTATGCCGATCTGAGCCGCAAGCTGCTCTCGATTGTTCACCCCGAAAGCTTTATTCAGAGCGCTTCATTTGAAACTGAATCTGACAATCCACTGATCAAAAAGCCTGCGGCGCCGTCCATCACAGAAAACTTCCCGATAGATATTTCTGCTCTGATGCAGAAAATATTTACCGACTGCACTGCCTCGCTTGAAACGCCGGTTGACCGTCTGACGCAGCATGAACGCCGCGAAGTCATTGCTGCCTTAAATAATCAGGGTTTTTTCCAGCTCAAAGGCGCCATCGCCTTTCTTTCAAAGAAGCTGTCCTGCTCACCGGCAACACTCTACCGATGCCTCAACGAAATCAGCGAATAGACCGATGTATATTATATGGCTAAAAAAGAGGTGCCGCCTCACGATTTTCCGCTCGTGAAGCGACACCTCTTTTTATTTAAAGTACCTTTGATAAAAACTCTTTAAGTCTTGGATTTTTAGGATTTGCAAAAAATTCCTGAGGTGTATTCTGCTCGACAATACGTCCCTCGTCCATGAAAAGCACTCTTGAAGCAACCTCTCTTGCAAAGCCCATCTCATGAGTGACAACGACCATTGTCATACCGTCATCCGCAAGCTGGCGCATAAGGTCAAGTACCTCGCCGACCATCTCCGGATCAAGCGCTGATGTCGGCTCATCAAAAAGAAGGACATCAGGATTCATTGCAAGACTTCGCACAATGGCAATACGCTGCTTTTGTCCGCCGGATAGCTGAGCCGGATAAGATTTTGCCTTATCGGCAAGTCCGACACGTGCCAAAAGCTCCATCGCCTTTGCTTCAGCCTCCGCCTTTGACATCAGCTTTAACTTTACAGGTGCCAGTGTAATATTATCCAAAATCGTCAGATGAGGAAACAGATTAAAATGCTGAAATACCATCCCCATCTTCTGACGGATTTTATCAACCTCTTTCGGCTTTGCCGCCGTAATATTCTGACCTTCGAAGAAAATATCGCCGGAAGTCGGTGTTTCCATAAGGTTCAAACACCTTAAGAATGTACTCTTTCCCGAACCTGAAGGCCCGATAATAACAACCTTTTCACCTTTTTTAATTTCTTCATTAATATCCTTTAAAACTTTGAGATGTTCAAAATCCTTATTCAAATTCTTAACGCTTATCACTTGCTGCCAGCCTCCTTTCAAACATATTCAGAAGCTTTGTAAGGCCTACAACAACAATGAGATACATCGCGGCAGTAATGAAAAGCGGCATAATGTACTCATAAGTTGCAGCACCGACATTTTGTGCGGCTTTTGTGACGTCCGTCACTGTCATAAAGCCCATAATTGACGTTTCTTTAATAAGCACGATAAACTCATTGCCGAGTGCCGGAAGAATGTTCTTCACCGCCTGCGGCAAAATAATATAACGCATCGTCATGGCACTGTTAAGGCCAAGCGAACGTCCGGCCTCTGTCTGTCCTTTATCAACCGCCAAAATACCGGCACGGACAATCTCCGCCACATAAGCACTAGAGTTAATACCAAAGCCTATAACCGCAGCCATAATCGGCGATGAGTCTCTGGAATTCATAATGAGAAACCAAAGGATCAGCAGCTGCACGTACACCGGCGTACCTCTGATAATCGTGATATAAATATTGCAGAGCCACTCAAGCGGCTTCAATCCTTTTTTATCCCGGGCTGATACCTTTATAATTGCGATAAGCGTACCGATCAGCACACCTAAAAGCACTGCAAAAAATGATACCTCCAATGTTTTACCGAAACCTTTCAGATATGCCATATATCTGTCTTTTTCGATAAATACCATATAAAACTTATCGGCCTGTTCTGCCAACCATTCCATCATTATCCTTTATCCTCTCCAAAACCGCACAATTATTTTGTTGTGTGGTTCAATGTAAATTCTTCAATCTTACCCTCTGCCATTAATTTCTCAAGAATCGGGTTGATTTTGTCAAGAAGCTCCTTATTGCCTTCCTGTACGGCAATCGCATACTTATCTGTCATAACCTCTCCGTCAAGGATTGCAAGATTTTCATTGGCAGCAACCATCTGCTCTGCCGGAAGCGCATCCATAATAATACAGTCAATCTTATCATTATTCAAATCAAGGGCAGCCTCTGTAAACTTATTGTAACGTTTTGGTTCAAAGCCATTATCTGCACAGTATACAATATCTGCTACTGTACCGGACTGAACACCGATAATTGTTTCTGCATTAATGTCATCTTTGGAAGCAAGTCTTCCTGCCTCTTTATTGACAACAACAACCTGCTTTGATGTCGCATATTCTACTGAAAAGTCCATCACCTTATCGCGTTCCTCAGATACAGAAATACCTGCAGCCGCAAAGTCAGCCTTGCCCTGCTGAACAGCCATTAATGCACCATCAAATGTCGTATTCTGAATCTCAAGCTCTACGCCCAGCTCCTTTGCAATCTCATTGGCGATATCTACATCGACACCGACAACTGTCTCACCGTCTTCTGTATACTCATATGGCGGAAAACCTGCCTCTGTCACCATAATCAGCTTATCACTGCTGCCTTCTTTAGAATCAGCGTCTGATGCTGCCTCTGTACCGTCTGCTGTACTTTCTGTCTGAGCCTCTGTTGTCTTTGTTTCTGTGTCACTGCTTCCGCAGCCTGCCATAAGACCTGCGGCCATTGTTAATGTTAAAAATAATGCTGTTGCTTTTTTCATCGTATTTTCCTCCTTAAAATCTCTTATATAAGCGTCTTTCGCATGAAAATTCAATCTCTTTCAAAGTTCATGGATTAATTTATCATTGACCGCCCCTTTTGTCAATAGAGGAAATACATATTTTTGCTTTTTCTATGTATATTTATACTTTTACATCTTTTTCTTCTGTATAAACGGTTATTTTGATGCATATTTTATGCGCCACACAGATATCTGCGCCCACGCAATCCGCCGCAGCTTCGTTTATGCCCATTTTTCGCATACAGCCGCCACAATTTCTTCCTGGTGCATTCCTCTTGAGCCTTTACATAAAAGAGCGTCACCGTCTGAAAGAATATTGTTAATATATTCTGCTGCCGAAGCATTGTCATCAAAGTGGGTTGTTACAATATGCGGCGCTTTTTCATTGACTGCCTGTATCAGCGCTTTCATCATCGGACCGACAGCAACAATCTCATCAATCGGCAGCTTTGCAATGGCAAGTCCCGTTTCATAATGGCAGTCCCATGCCTTTTCTCCAAGCTCTAAAACATCGCCCAAAGATAATATTTTCCGGCCTGTATTATCCACGGATACAAGTACCTGCGCACCGCTCTTAATTGAATCCGGGCTCGCATTATACGTATCGTCAATAACCTTAATGCCGCGGCTTAAATGGCTGACCTGCTGACGCATGGCAATACCGGCATAATTTTCCACACCTGTCTTTGCCTCTTTTAAGCTGACGCCGTACTGCATTGCAATCGCCAGTGCCACAAGGGCATTGCTGACACTGTGAAGTCCAAGCTGAAGCATAGACACCGGCATTCTGTCATCGTCACAAACAAAATCAAAACACTGCCGTCCGTCTTTTATATGAATATTTTCCGCCCTAAACGGCGCCTTGCCGCCATCTGCGGAAAAGCTTAAAATCGTTTTATCCCTCAAAAATTCAAGCCGGTCGTCATCCCATGCTTTCTTTGCGACGGTCTGCAGCATATCATTATCAAGATTGACATAAAGTGTGTTGTTTTTATCAAAATGACGGGCAATCTGAAGCTTCTCTGCCATAATATTTTCACGGCTCTTAAACTGGGCAAGGTGGGCAACACCGATATTTGTCACAACAGCCGTGTCCGGGTGAACAAAATCTGCCAGCTCTGCCATCTCGCCAAAGTCGCTGATTCCCATTTCTATAACAGCAATTTCATGACAGCTCTCAAGACGAAACAGTGTCAGAGGCACGCCGATGTTGCTGTTTTGATTGCCGGCTGTCTTAAGAACATTGTATACCGGCGACAGCGCCGCCGCAATCATCTCCTTTGTCGATGTCTTACCGACACTTCCCGTAATACCAATCACAGGAATATTGAACTTTTTCTTATACCATACCGCCAGCGCACCAAGTGCTTTTTCCGTATTTTCCACAAGAATATGAGGCTTGCCGTCCGTCACAATTTCATTTCTCGATGTAAAAACAGCGGCAGCGCCATTTTCAAAAACCTGTCCGATAAACTTGTGGGCATCTACCCTCTCGCCGATAATAGGCACAAACAGTGAGCCTTCCTTTGCCTCCCTGCTGTCAATACAGACATTGGTTACAATCACATTTTCATCGCCGCACAAAAGTTTTCCTCCTGCTGCTGCGACAATATCTTTTACACTAAAACTTTCCATTCATCAAATCCTCCTGCTATTAAAATTTATCAAGCTTATAGGCAACCTCCTCGCCCAACTTTACTTTAGTCTCATAGCCGTCCTTCATATTTTTTAAAATATCCATGCGGACACTGACGACATTCTTTTTCACAAGTACTATGACTGTCGAGCCGCCAAATTCAAAATAACCTTTTTCATTGCCGCGGCAGACATATCCTTTTGTGTCATGGTTGACGATTCGCCCGACCATCATGGCGCCGACCTCCATCTGAACGATATCTCCGAAATTTTCAGTCCGGATCACCGTATATTCCCGGCTGTTTTCCTTATACACATCGGCAAAATCAAGCGCCGCCGGATTCACCGTATGAAGGCAGCCCGGAATTTTAAAGTTCCTGCTTTTGCGCCCGCTGTCCACGTAACAAAACCGATGATAGTCATCGACTGTCAGACGGAATAAAAAACAGTAACCGCCCTCAAAGGCATCCGAAAGGCGCTTGTTCCTAAGAAGGGACGACACTGTATACTCTGAATTTTTAATTGAAAAAACACTATCTTTATTTATCCTGTATACGGACAGCTTCGCATCGCACGGACTGATGAATACGTCGTCTGCCATATTGACCGGACGCTTTCCCGGCTTAATCCTCCGCTTAAAAAAGTCATTGTATGAACGATAGGAAACCGGCTCATATTCCGACATATCAATATGATTATTTTTAATAAACGGACGTATGCCCAATTTTGACAGTCTTGTATTTAAAAGATATCCGCCGATTTTCGATACTATAGGGTGGCACAAAAGCTTCACTGCCATCCGCCCCAAAACAGTCCCGTAAAGCTGTTTCAGAAACTTGTCCTGCCCATTATCCCCATCATAGCTTACGCCGTCTCTGTCTCTATATTTCATTTATAATTCCACCTTTAAAAACTCTCACAAATATATTATGTTCTACATTATTATATAGGATAATACTTTATACGGTCAATGGCATTTTAAAGGCTGCCTGTAAAAGAGAAAATCCCCTGCAATTTATTTAAAAATCACAGGGGAAAAGTGGGCTTAAACGGCTCAGTTTTCTTTATATTTTATTTTTTATACTACTTTTATAACGTCCGGGAGTTGTGCCTTCTTTATTTTTAAATACACGTATGAAAGATTCACAACTGACATATCCCACCATATTTGCCACTTGCTGAACAGATAAAGCTTCGTCTTCCATAAAAAATTGCTTCGCCTTATCTACTCTGATTTTTTGAATATAGTCCAACAAGCCCTCGCCTGTATTTTTCTTAAAAGTCCGCGATACAAAATCAAGATTTTTATTTAAAGATTCAGCAATTGAAGTTACATTCAAATTATAATCCATATAATGTGTCACAATAATATTCTTCACATTTTTCACAAAATCCTTTTCTAAATTCCCTTCTTCACATTGATTACAGTTTTCTACCTGTTCTAAAAGCATATTAATCTTATTGCAAAACTCATCAATGTTATCAAACTCAATCAAATCGACATACATATCCACATCATCTGTCGTCTTATTTTCTTTCAATACTTGAGTATAACTGACACTATCTAAAATTCGTCCCAACAAAGAATAAAGTCTTAGTTTATACACCTGAGGTGAAAGCTCTGAATTGCTGTAATAATCTTTCATAATATGTGAAAAAGTTTCCTTAGCCTTTGTAATATCTCCCGATTTAATATAATTCTCAAGATATGCTTCTTCCTTCACTGGATGTATGTATATTCGATTTTCACATCCTAAACTAACCGCTGAATAATCTACAGTTAAGCTTCTATTACCCATAAATTTAAGATGCCTTATCATCCTGCTTACTTCCTTAAAACCATTTCTTAGCCCTTTAACACCTATATGATAATTAGAAACCGCTGTTAAAGTATCAATTGCATATCGCTCTCTTAAAAGATTTTGAATCTGTTTAAGGCTGTTTTTCAACACCTGACCGTTATTTTCTGCATTATTTTCCTCTGTACTAAGACAAAATATAATTCTGTCCTGATAAGGTATACTAACTACTTTATAGTTTTCCTCCATAAGTTTGATTAAAAACGCCTCGCAAAAACGCATTGGAAGTTCATCGCTTTCTTTTCCATTATCTTCAGAAAAGTATGCCGTAATATCAACGAAGTACATATAGACAAAACAATTAAAACCTTTTTCAGGATATACCCCTATATCATGAGCACTTTTGAGTATAGCCTCATCACTGCTTTTTTTATTTTCTAACATGGCACAAAATAACTTTCTTTTTTCTATCGCGTTTTTTTCTTTATATAAATTCTCGTATGCCATTTTCTGTTCCATTGTTTCTAAAATTACGCTTCGGATTTCTGAATATGAACCCGCGAAAATTCCTTTCCTTCCACTGTCATGATTGACCAATGCAAGTAATTGTCGCAAAGGATTATAAGAGCGCCAAATGCCTACGCCAATTAGCGTAAAACACAGTGCCACACATAAAATCAGCATACCGATGGACAACAATATAATCTTCTTAACCGCTGTTTTCAAATCAGTTTCAGGCTCAATTGCTACATATGCGATTGGAATCATCCCACTTTTCTTATAAGCAATCAAATTCCTCCCGATTTTTTTATATCCCTGATTATCATTAAAAAAATCCATATCTAATTCCGCGAATTCAGACCATTTTGTATTCACAGCTATTTTATTTGTTTTTAAATCAACAATCGACAAAATTTTTTCATTAATTGTTTCATTCTCAAGGCCTGACGATAAATTGGAAAGCATATTTTTTCTGAACTTAATAACAAATGTACTTCTCACACCTTCCTCACGCTGCGTAACAGGATACGTCTGAACAAAACACAAATCGCCGTCACTCGTACATTCTATTTTTCCACCAGTATATTCCTTACCATTAAAATATCTTTCCCATAATTCAGGGCTTTCCCC
Organism: uncultured Eubacteriales bacterium; assembly: GCA_900557175.1. Classification (GTDB taxonomy): domain Bacteria; phylum Bacillota; class Clostridia; order Lachnospirales; family Lachnospiraceae; genus Scybalocola_A. The sequence goes on along the minus strand of USSL01000015.1, from coordinate 6,368 downwards.
AAAAATTTTATCAACACGACCAACTGAACCTACATCAATCCCCTCACCCGAATTGAAATGTATAATGATATCTTCAATAAAACCATCACTTACGGCCTCTATATTAATCTGTCTTCCAAGTTTACTAATCGCATTTGTCAGCTGATTTCCCGATGGATTATTGATAATATAATTAAAATTCTCATTTTGAATCAAAGAATAGCAAACTGTATTTGCCCGCTTAATTTGATTTTCCATAGATGTATAAACTTCCTGCACCTCATTTTCCAACTTCTTCCGGGCATTTTTTTCCTCCGAAGAAATCAATTGACATGTTAGTGCGTAAAAAGCCAAAGATAACGCCGCAAATAAAAGGAGACAAATAATCGAGTAGAACATAATCACTTTTATAACAACAACCTTCTCGGATTTATTAATCTTTTTCATACTTGTCCCCTCTTTCTGCCGATCTTTAATCCAAATTCTGCCATATAGAATTATAAGCCTATTTCTTTTTCGCTGCAGACAGCTTCTCCTGCTCTATACGGCATTTTCATTTTCACAGTACCGTCACCTGCAATAAAATATTCTTTCGAAAGATACATCACAGTTTTATTCGCTTCTGAAAATAATATCTTTTCAAAAACCTTTCTTTCAGTTGCATATAAAGCTGTAGCAGCCTCTATCATATAATAAACTCCTGCATTTGCCCCATTAAAGCCATGATGAGCCACCTGCACAATATCAGATTTTAAATATTTTCCATATCTTGCTATCATTTCAGAACACGCAAAATAATTGGCATCTCCCAAAAAAATAACCTTGTTTTCTTCTGCCTCCATCATTAGTACTGTCGATGAGTCATTATAACACTCTAACGGACGGGAACACAAGTCTTCATGAGTTGACAATACCGTAAATTGCAGATTACTGACACAAAATCTTTGACCTGTATGTAAATAAATCTTATCAAATTCTGTATGCTTCTCCATTAACTGCCAAAATTCCTGCATTGTCACTTTATCATCTGTCTTCCACTGTTCTGCCCCTGCCACAGATATAGAAGGAAAATTGTAATAAACCTTCTGAATTTTTACATCATCAAATCCAGCTTCGATAAAATCCATAAATTTTACAATATGATCCTGATGTCCATGAGATAAAAACCAACCGGAAATAACAATATCTTTTTCATTCTTCGTATGTTTACGAAGAAAATTATGAAGTCTTATATGATCATTTTCAGAAAACATATGTGCACTGTCAACTATAAAAAATGTTCCGTCATTGCATTTTACAATATAACACATACCACAGTCAATTCTTCTGTAATCTAATTCAAATTGATAAAGTTCCGTTTCACAGCATCCATTTCTCGAAACTGACCGCTCATATTTTACAGCATTCTCATCAATAATAATATGAATTTTTCTATCATGCCCCGTATAATAGGTATGAAGCTCTGTATCTTCGTAAAAAAAGGTATAAAAACTATTATCTCTTATTTCTCTGAAATCATAAGGTTTTCCATAAATCTGCAGTGCCTGCTGAATATAAGTATCAAACACAATTTTTTCTACATTTTCTATAAGATATATTGTGCATTTCATACTATTGCAATATTTTTTAATATTCTCACAAGTTTTACAGTTTAATAAAAAATCATCGGTATTCATCATCCCTTATCGGCACCTCCCATCGCAAAGCCTTTCGACATGAATTTCTGTGCGAACATATATAAAACAACGCAAGGCATCATGTAAATGACCGAATAAGCTGCCAAACGCCCATATTCAATCATACCGCCATCCTGAAAATATTGGTAAATTCTTACGGCTGCCGGATATTTTGTCGATGACTGCAGTAAAATAAACGGCGTGAAGAAATTGCCCCACACACCTGTAAAAACATAAATCAATACTGTAAAAATACCCGGTTTCATTAATGGCATAATAACCCTTCTCAAGACAGCCGAAGCACCCGCACCGTCAACCTTCGCAGCCTCCTCCAGTGTTACCGGAACAGAATCCATAAAATTCTTTGTCATCCATATACCGTACGGAAGATTTGTCGCTGCCATAAAAAGGGCGATGCTCACAAGATTATCCTGCATATTTAATGTGATAAACATTTTAAACACCGGTACTAATATGGCATTAATCGGCAGAGATGTCATAAACAAAATAATATATAAAAATTTTGCTTTTCCTCTAAGTTTATATCTGGACAGCGGATAGGCAGCCAGCATAGAAACAATCACCGTAACAACCGATGTCAAAATAGACATGTAAAAACTATTTGCAAATCCCCGTAAGTTATCCTTATTCGTAAATACCGCCAAATAATTATCCAATGTCGGATTCTTCGGCAGAGAAATTCCTGCACTTGCAGACGGATTGATTGATGCCAAAAACAGCCAAAGCATCGGAACAATAAATATGACAGCGATAATTCCCAATATTATGTATTGTATAAAAACAACTCTCTTTTTTTTCTTCATATTTTATCCCACCTACAACTTTGTTTTTGACAATTTCATATAAATACAGCTAAATATAATACCTATCACAAGCATAATCAGGGCAATGGCTGTTCCGTATCCCATCTGATAGCTTCCGAATGCCTGCTTATACATATAAATAGATAACGTTGTTGTTTTTGTTCCCGGGCCGCCGCCGGTCATTGCATAGATTAAGCCGAATACAGATAATGTTTTTAACGTAATTAAACTCATACATGTCATAATCGTATTCTTTACAAGCGGTATTGTAATATAAAACATCTTTTTTATGCCGGATGCACCATCCAATTCGGCCGATTCTTCAACCTCTCCCGAAATATCATCAAGTGCCGCCTGAAACTGCATCATAGAAAATGCCGTACCGTGCCAAATATTTGCAACAATTGTTGTCATCATCGGAAATTTGTACAGCCATGACAACGGCTCGCTCAAAATTCCCGTATTGTTTAAAATCACATTCAGTGTGCCGTCTTTTGCAAAAAATGCTACCCAGCACAGCGCTACAACGACCTCCGGCATAATCCAACCGATTAACACAGACATTCCTGTAAAGCTTCTGAAGCCCTTTCTTTTTTCCTTCATTAAAAAGGCAATAATAAATCCAAGCACAAGCTGTCCTATAATTGCCGAAAAAACAAGGAAAATAACCGTATTCATAAAGCTTGTTTTAAAAAGAGGGTCTGAAAATAATCTCGTGAAATTAGAAAACCCTACAAAATTGTAATTTTGAGCTTTTGTCCCACTTAACGTCATATCCGTCATCGAATAAAAACAACTTAATATGATTGGCCATAAAAAGAAGAACAACAGCAATAGGATTGCCGGCAAAAGATAAATAATTGCTTTTTTCTCCTGACGTGTTGGTTTCATTTTTTTCATAAGCATTCTCCATATTCAGGCTTTTGCACGAACCCATACGCTGTGCAAAAGTCTGTTTTATCTTATTTTTCTTCTACATTGTCTTCTCCGACAATTCCTGTCACACGGGACGCATATTCATTCATAGCTTCTTCTGCTGTCAATGCGCCGCTTGCAACTTCTTCAACAATCGTCTGAATCTGAGTTGATACCATTGCATAATTTTCGTTTTTCGGACGTACAAATGAATTTTCCATGTACTTTGTTATTTCATTAATATATGGACGTTTTCCATATTCCTCAACCTCTAAGGAATCAACTCTCGGTGACATACGTCCGTCATAAAGACTTCTTCCTGTAGCATTTTCCTGACTTCCGCAGAATTTCAAAAATTCTGCTGCCAAATCTTTGTTTTCACAATAACTGGATACAGCCCATGACCAACCGCCGCTCATTGTTACAGTCGCAGGGTCTCCGCCGTTTTGTGTCGGCATCGCAGCCATGCCAATAACATCTTCTACATTTTCCACAGGATAATCACCTGTAGGCAGCCATGAACTTGCTAATGTACATACATTAAATGCCATTCCCAGTTTTCCATCTGCAAGGTCTCTCTGAGTCTGGGTGTCTTTTGAAAGCGCTGTATCTATATCCACTGTCACACCTTCTGAAAATGCGTCACTGATAAAAGAAAATGTATCTAACAATCCCTGACTCTTTACAAGCCATTTTCCGTCATTATACAGCTGGTCTCCTGTACCATATAAAAGCTGTTCAAAGGTCTGCATTGAAACACCTTCGCCGCTGCTTGTACTTACTATCATTGAAAGCCCTGAAACACCTTCCTGTGTTTCTTCGATTTTGCGTGCCGCCTCAACAATTTCTGCCCAGTTTTTCGGCTGCCACGGAATGCTGTATCCGGCTTTTTCTAAAACCTTTTTATTATAGAAAATTCCTCTTGAGTCTGTAGATACAGGAATACCATAGATTTTTCCATCTGTCCCTTTTACAGCTGCTTTTGTTCCGTCAAGATACTTATCCCAATCTTCCCATTCATTCAGATACTCGTCAAGACATGCCAAATATCCACTGGCCGCATCTGTTGCTGTCATGTAAGTATCCTCCATAAAAATATCCGGCGCTGTGCTCTCTGATGAGAGCTGTAATGCCAGCAATGTCGCATAATCACCCTCTGAAGATGAAATAGGTGACAGTTCAATCTTACATCCCGGATGTTCGGCTTCAAATTTTTCAATAATTTTTTCTTCATTAAGCCATGCTTCCAGTGGGTCATTTGACGCCGATTGCTTGTAAGTAAATGTAAGTACTGTCTCCTCTCCTCCTGATGTATTGTTTCCTTCAGAAGCATTATTCTTACTTTCACCTGCTCCACTTGAATTGCATCCCCCAAGTACTGCTATACTTGCTGCCAATAGTAAGGCCATGATACGTTTTGTTTTCATAAAGATCTCCCTTTCTGTGATAAAAGTTAATTTATATCCCATATCATATATGTGCTTTTGTTTTTAGTAAATATTCAAAATTTTTTCAGTCTTTCGTTTTTTGTTTTCAACATTTTATACATTTTTAACACGGTTTTAACATTATTTTTATATATTTTCCCCATTTATTCCCGGTATTTACTATGTTTTAAGAGTTTCCAATTAGATGTTTATACATATCTGAAAATTTTCTAAATTTTCATTTTTTAGTATGATTTGCCCATGTGTTTTTATAAAATTGACATTTTTTGTAAACTGTCAAATTTTGTTCAATAAGTTCCAATCCTATATTTATCACATTTTTCTGAAATTCCACCATTTAAGAAGGCCGCATACGAAAAAATATCGCACACGGCCTTTGACTAAAATATTATTCGGTTTTTTGTACAAGCATCTTATGCCAGATATTTCTTTAATTCTTCAGCCTTGTCAATGTTTTCCCAAGGAAGACTGACATCATTGCGGCCAAAATGACCGTAAGCTGCTGTCTGTTTATAAATCGGACGTCTCAAATCAAGCATTTTAATGATGCCTGCCGGTCTTAAATCAAAATTTTCTCTGACAATTTCTACAAGCTTTGTATCTTCAAGCTTTCCTGTGCCGAATGTATCAACGCCGATAGATGTCGGCTGTGCCACACCAATGGCATAGGATAACTGGATTTCACACTTGTCTGCAAGACCTGCGGCAACAATATTTTTAGCAACATATCTTGCGGCGTAAGCTGCGGAACGGTCTACCTTTGTGCAGTCCTTTCCGGAGAATGCGCCGCCGCCGTGACGCGCGTAACCGCCATAAGTATCAACGATAATTTTACGGCCTGTAAGACCACTGTCGCCGTGAGGCCCGCCAATCACGAAACGGCCTGTCGGATTGATGAAAAACTTTGTATCTGCATCAACCATTTCCTTCGGAAGTACAGGCTCAAACACATACTTCTTAATATCTTCGTGAATCTGCTCCTGTGTCACATTCTCATCATGCTGTGTTGATAATACGACAGCATCAAGGCGCACCGGATGTCCGTCCTTATTGTACTCTACAGTCACCTGTGACTTTCCGTCCGGTCTTAAGTAAGGCAGTGTGCCGTCCTTGCGAACCTTTGTCAGCTGACGCGCCAGCTTATGTGCAAGCATAATCGGGTAAGGCATATACTCCTCTGTCTCATTGGAAGCATAGCCGAACATCATACCCTGATCGCCGGCACCGATGGCTTCGATTTCTTCATCACTCATCTTATTTTCCTTAGCCTCAAGTGCCTTATCAACACCCATGGCAATGTCTTTAGACTGCTCGTCCAAAGCAACAATCACGCCGCATGTATCGGCGTCAAAACCATATTTTGCTCTTGTATATCCGATTTCACGAACCGTTTCTCTTACGATTTTCGGAATATCTACATAGGCGTTTGTAGTGATCTCGCCCATTACCATGACCATACCTGTTGTGGTACAGGTCTCGCAGGCCACACGGCTCATAGGGTCTTTTTCCATCAATGCGTCGAGAAT